>JAKALI010000576.1 GCA_021813195.1 Pseudomonadota bacterium | reverse complement strand
TTGGGCGTGCACCCAAGGATTGGGACGGCACGGCGGCACAGGGCGCGGACGGTTCCACAATCGTCAGATTCCGCCCCCGGTTCGGTCGCTCGCGAGCCGGATCGTATATGGTCCACGAAAGCGCCGGAGGCCGCGCCGGCTGCGCGGTCGTCGATGCCGCGCGCTACTTTCCCGACGCCAAACGGCAGGCCCAGACACTGTTCCTTGAAGTTGCAAGGAAGACTCCTGCTGCGCTCAGGATTAATCGTGTTTCGCAGCACCTAGTCACTTTTAGTTTTGTCGATACTGCTGGAGCGACTGTCCGCGGAGTGGCTTTCTACTCAGGCAACTCTGATGAACAACTCGCACTCACGAGCGTGGTGCTGCCTCGCTCGGATGCCGCCTTAACGCGATTTCTCTCGCAGTATTATGCGGCGGGACTTCGCTCCATCGACAAACGAACGATTCGGTAGGCAGGGTTCCTGGAACCTTGGGTCTCGCTCTGGAAGTGGTTGTTGGAACGGTCTCTCCATCGGTCCGGCCGCAATCCTGACGGCGTCATCCGAATGGCCGCTTTGGGTCGGCTGTGCCAGGAACTTAAACTCAGTGGATCCTGAAAGTTCAGCACTCCACCGCAACTGTTTGACCTATGGCGACTGCGACAATGTGCACGAAATTGTCGAGCAGAGTTTTCGGCCCGGCCCGCCACAAGGCAAATATTGCGGACTTACGATAAATGACAACCTGATCACGAGTCTCGGGAATCGTTTCGCGGAGGACCTATTTCTCGACAAGGAATCACGAGATACGCAGCGGTTTCCTCCCGAGATCCGTCGGCAGGCGAGACGGGAATTGCTTTATCTGCACGATGCGTCCGATCTGCGCGATCTGCGCGATCTGCAGATTTCGCCCGATAATAGACTCGAACGGCTCAGGGGCGATATGCGGGATTTTCATTCGATCCGCATCAATGACCAGTGGCGTGTCGTATTTAGGGGCAAGGCGGTCACGCGGAGGATGTACGCGTGCTCGACTACCATTAGAGGATCAGCGGGGTAAAGAAGCTTATGGCGAAGCGAAATGGGGCCCAACCGGTCAACCCGTTTCATCCTGGGGTCGTTCTTCTGGAGGAGTTTTTGCAGCCAGGCAAAATGACTCAAGCGGCATTTGCGGACCGAGTCGGTTGGACGAAGGCTCGTCTGAATGAATTCATTCGTGGAAAGAGAGGCGTGACCGCGGATGCCGCCCTGGATCTCGCGGCTGCGCTGGGCACGTCCGCGCGGCTATGGATGAACCTGCAGGCGACGTGGGACCTGGCTTAGGCCGAGAAGCGGCGAAGCGCGGCCTGACAGATTCGATTGCATGCGGGAAGTTTGCGGGAATCAGTCCTGCTCAGTTGTGCTCGGTGGTGCTAAACGGCAACGGGCGCCACGCGGTAAGCGACTGATTAGCTGCGAGAATCTTATTGTCCGTTGGCGCTCATAATGCCGAGGTCGATGGTCGGAGTCCCTCCCTCACCACCAGTCCAATCAAAAGAGTGCGGCATCGCGGCGTATCGGACCGATCTGATCTCCTCGACCTCCACGATCCGTAAGTGCCCGACTACTGTGGCCAGTGCTGGGGGCCGGTCGATACCCTCCGCCGCAGCTCGCGGCGTGATGATCGTCACGCTTGTGCTTGGCTAGATGCCAAAAACGTGACCGATCCGAACGCATTCACAATGATAATCAAAATAAGATTCTTTTATGTTTCTCGATTGCCATTCCTTCCATTCACCCTAGGATCTGATGCCAGCGCGAGCGAGAGGGTAGTCTCGCGTGATTGCCGCACGCCGACGCCGCGGGCGAGTGGACCGTTCGGAGTTCCCGTCCCCCTGAGGGTCCGCGCTAAATGGAGCGGATACTTACTGGTAGCAGCAGCAGGCCAACGCACGACGACGAGTGAGCCGCAAGGTGTTCAATTCGTTGGAGGGGTTACCATGCCTCGGACACGCATCCGCGGCATCGGCAATTACCTCATGTGTCGGCTACGAACACTACATACACCGAAAATGTGGCCGGCGTTTCGGTGCGCAGCCCGGCGGCTCTACGAAGGCCCCATGCCGCTGGGGCCATTGGCCTCGCGGCTGTCACCGATTGCGTGGTTATTTCCATGGGAAGCGGATGCCATCGGATGAAGTCACGAATGTGTCTCGGCGCCACGCGGAATGGAAGGCGAGGGTCGCCGCTACGAATTCAATCGCTCAGAGCGCAGTAATGAGGGAAATGCCGGTTGAACGAGTTCGAACCGTGGTTGAACGCGAGCAGCCGACCGTCTAATACCCCCCGACTCGGGTAATTCGAGCGTCCGATAGGCGATCGACGAAAGCCGAGAGGGTTTGAGGGTGACAGCATGAGTAATTTGTACACCAGCCTTCTGCGTTCAACGATCAATTATGGAACGCCGCTTCCGGTCCACTACGATCTATGGTTGGTCGCGCTTTCTTATCTTGTCGCCACCATCGCATCGACCACGGTGTTCTTGGTCGCTTCGTGTTTAAACCGTCAAGCGGCTGGCAACGTCCGGCGACTTTGCTTTGCGCTTGGCACGGTGACGATGGGACTCGGTGTCTGGACAATGCATTTTGTCGCCATGCTTGCACTTCGGCTACCCGTACCGATCTCGTACGATTGGCGCGTTACTGTCGTGTCGATTCTTCCGGCAATCGTGGCGGGCGCCATCGTGTTGCAAGTGGTCCAGGAGGAGCGAATCGGAGCCTTCCGATTGCTTGCATCGAGCATCGTCGTAGGAGTCGGGATAGGTGCAATGCACTATATCGGTATGGCGGGAATGCGGCTCAATGCGCTAATGGCTTACGACTTCCCGATGGTCATTGTATCCGTGGCGATCGCCGTAGCACTGGCGGCCGCATCGCTCGCCTTGGTGCACTGGATCGGGCGAATCGGTTCTCCCGATCATCTGGCCACATTGACGGGGGGCGGTGCGATCATGGGCGCGGCGGTGGCCGCAATGCACTATTGCGGCATGTGGGCGGTTCAGTTCTTTCCCTATGCCGGAGCGGGCTCCCGGGTGAGCAGCATCGATACCGACCGCCTCGGCGTGCTGGTCGCCGTGGCCACGTTATTCATAGTCGGGGTGACGATTATCGTTGTCCTTGTAAATAGTCGATATGCGGTACTGAAGAGCATCGCAGAAAATGAGGGAAAAAAATTCGCGAAAATGCTGGAGGCGATGCCGGACGGCGTAGTCGGCGTCGACAGCCAAGGCCTTATTCGATTTGCGAATAATCCGATAGAAGTCCTGTTTCAATTCACGCGTGAGAACTTGATTGGCAAGCCCATCGAAATGCTGATGTCGGAGCGATTCGCGGCGGCGCATGTCCGGCACCGAGCCAAGTACGCGGAGGCGCCTCGACTCCGCCGGATGGGCGCCGGTCTTCCGTTGCGCGGTCGGCGCGCTGACGGAACGGAATTCGCCATCGACGTCAGCCTTAATCACATCGACCTAAAAGACGGACCGCTAACGATCTGCAGCGTGCGGGATGTGTCCGAGCAAACCGCCGTGCGTACACAGCTCGAGGCGATGAATCAGAAGCTCACCGCTGGATTGCGCGCACTCGAGAAGAAGTCGGACGAGCTGAGACGCTTAACGGAGTTGCTCGAGCTCCTCCATGGTTGCATCACAGAGCCGGAAGCCAACGAGATCATCACCCGGTTGCTCGCGCGGCTGCTGCCTCACACTGCGGGGGCAGTTTACTTGCTCAATCCGTCGCGCAACCTCCT
>JAKALI010000575.1 GCA_021813195.1 Pseudomonadota bacterium | reverse complement strand
TTCCGATCTGTTGTTGAGGAACGCGGGCCGCGCGCTGTCATCGGGGAAATCCAGGAGACTGTCGATCGGGAACTCGCAGGCTCCGGATTAACGGCGCGCTTGACCGGCGCTCCCGTCATGCAGCTCGAGATCCGCAATGCGGTCGAGCGCGATCGCCTCGTCTATAACGGGCTTGGGTTCTTGGCGGGCATACTCGTCGCCTATCTGTTCTTTCGCCGGATTTCTCTCACGGCCATCGCTGTTCTGGGTCCTTCGATTGCGATCCTCTGGACGCTAGGTGTCATTGGCGGGCTCGACTACCGGCTCAATCTGTTCGTCAATGTCATCACGCCGCTAATCCTGGTGCAGGGTTTTTCCGATAGCATGCACTTGGTGTTTTCCATTCGGCGCGATGTCATGGCGGGACTCAGTCGATTGGACGCAGCGCGCAACGCCGTGCGTGACGTTGCGCCCGCGTGCCTGCTGACGGCAATGAATGCCGGCATCGCGCTCTTGTCGTTTCAATACGCCGACAGCGCATTGATCCGGACGTTCGGGCAAGCGGCCCTGATGGCGGTGGCGATCTCCTACATCGCGGTGGCCGTGGTGGTGCCAACGCTGGCGGTGTTTCTGATCCGCCCGGAAGAGAAGGCCATTCCGGATATTCGCCAGCACGACGTAGGTGGCGTGGGACTTCTGGAGCAGCTCTCCGAGCGGGTCATCGGCACAGTGATCGCAACCCCGCTGATCTACGTCCTGATGGGCATTGCCGTCGTTGGCGCGACCGGCTGGACGTATCTGCAGCTCACTCCCATGTACCGTCTTGCCGACCAGGTTCCTGACAAAGAGCAGGCGCTGGAGGCGACCGCCAAGCTGGACCAGAAATTGACTGGCGCCAATCCAGTTCATGTCATGATCCAGTGGAAGGGTGACGGCAAGGATGGTGCGCCAGGCATCGGACTTTATGATGTGGGTACCCTATCGGTTATCGCGCGTGCCCACGACGTGCTCGAAAAAGAAGCCGGTCTCGGCAACGTGTGGTCGCTGGAAAGCCTGCGACGGTGGCTTGCCGAGGCTGGCAACGCCGACGTCGCGACGATCAAGTCCTACGTCGACATTCTTCCCAAACATCTCGTGCGCCGCTTTATCGACGAGACGGAAACGGCGGTTCTTGTCACGGCGCGCCTGCCCGACATCGACGCCAGTCAAATTCTGCCGATCGTGGAGCAGATCGACAAGGCACTGGAGCCTGTTCGAAAGTCCCACCCGGGCTATGAGATCAGCGTGACAGGCCTGCCAGCAATCGCGGCGCGTAACTCCGCCAAGCTGATCGGCGAACTCAATTGGGGGCTCATCGGCGACATCTTTGTGATCTTCATCTTCTTGGGCATCGCTCTCAGAACCGTGATGGTGGGCGTGACCAGTGTGCTGCCGTCGCTGTTTCCAATCTTCGCCACGGGCGCGCTCTTATGGGCGACGGGGCAGGGCATGCAGTTTGCCTCGATCATGGCGCTGACCGTGGCATTCTCGCTCGCGATCGATAGTACGATTCACTTCCTGAACCGCTTCCGTTTGGAAGAAGAACGCATCGGTCCGGGCCCCGACAGCGCCCATCAGGCGCTGATGCGCACGGCCCATCACATCGGTCCGGCCATCACGCTGACAACGATCGTTCTGGCGCTGGGACTTGGCGTGACTATGCTGTCGCACCTGCCGTCGTTGCGTCTGTTCGGGGAGTTGGCGGGCGTGTGTCTGCTGGCCTCTCTAATCGGTCAATTGGTGATCCTGCCCGCGAGCATCGCCCTGTATCGGTCGTTTTTCCCGCTGCGCTCCGGCCGTTAGCGCTCGACGTGCAAGCTTGGCCGCACGTCGCCCGCGAAACTCCGGACAAGCGGCATTGCGTGTCCTTGGCGCAACACGATGCCACTTTTGTCTGATCGACCGGTCACAACCCTTCGCCGCTTTCCCGCAGAGGTCTACGCTTCGGCTCTCGTTTTCGGGGGGTGATAAGAATGCGTGGTTCCTGCGTCGTTGGGTCGGGGTTGAGTTGCGTCGGTGTGGCTTTTGCCGCAACAGTTGCTCACGCGGATGCCATTTCCGATAATTTGAACGTCCTTCGCATGTCTCCTCCACTGGCCTACTATACGCCGGGGACCATCGCGCGCGGTCACCTTGATAAGCGCACGTACGACCGAACGGGCGAAAAACTTCTCAAACTCAACACGGTGCGATGCCGCGCCGTCTTCGATCAGGATGGTTTTCAGCAAAATCTGGAAGGGGCGACGTTCGTCACGCACGACCAGAAGTCGTTCGGATTGTCCGCGGGTTGGGCCAACATTCTCAATGCAGCGTTCGGCGGCCAATACGTCCATGGCGTGACGCTGACGTTCAGCGGAACGATCTACGAGTACGACGAACAAAAATTGGCGAAGATCCGCAAGGATTGTCTTGGTGCGTCCAATCCCAAGGCCGACACCAGCGTCAATCAATTCCAGATTGTCCGTCTGGCGGTCGGGCGCTTCGAGTATCGGCTGGACTACGCAGCCGGCGTCAGCGCGAAACTGAAAGCGGATATCGCACGCAAATTCGCCGGCGAGCTTGGTCTGTCGGCGAACAGTGCGCAAGGTAATATGCTGCTCATTCCAAATGGTGCGATGGCCTATCCGCTTTGGCGCACGGAATGGTGAAGTGATGGCGCCCGACATATGCGAAGGCCGCTAGAAGGGCGGCCTTCGTTTAACGCTCACAGACGACTGGGACCAATTGAGGCTCAGTAGCAGTGCTGGCGCAGTTCCCAGGCGACCACTTTCATGCGACCCGTCTTCGGGTCGATCTTGTGCACGGGAACGCGATGGTAGGAGCAGTAATAGTCGCCAACGCGCCCCTCGAAGCCGTGCAAGGGCTGATTGGTTCGGTAGGTTTGCGAAAAGTAATCCTTACCGTTTTTGGCATGCGCCGGAGCGCTGGTCGCCACGGCAGCGGTTAGGGCGAGGGTCAGACCGAGAACAAAGGCGGGAATACGGATCGAGGAGTTTATCAAAGATGTCATGGCGCGGGCTCCTGGTTGCTGAGGCCCGATAGGGCCGGGTTTGATGCGTTAAGGCGAATATGGGGCCGCTTCGCTTCAATTGCTGTGCCCCTGGGAACAAGTGGGCCCCCGATCTGGCGCTTGACGTCTCGGGGTTGGTGCTGCGGCCGCTGCGCCGCACAGGGCGTCGACGTTCTCTGCGACACCACCGCGGATGCGGTGCGGTTGCGCGAACCCAATGCGGCCATTATCAACCGCATGGCGAGCTCGTCGTTGCGCAGCCCGCCAGGTGGAACCCTCCACGCCCGACGCTCTGCCGGAACTCAAAGCAAGCCCAATGAAATTCTCCGACAAGCCTGGTCTCAAAC
This sequence comes from Pseudomonadota bacterium, assembly GCA_021813195.1. The sequence goes on along the minus strand of JAKALI010000575.1, from coordinate 399 downwards.
TCATCGCCCTGGACGCAGAAAGCCTGCGGGTGATCTCGGCGCACCTGCAGGACGCGATCTTCAATGCGCGTGACATGACCTTCCTGCCACGGGAACGCCGGTTCGCGGCCGTGGCGAACCGGTTCGATTGGGCCGATGCGCTCATTGGTGGGAAACGGCCGGCGAAAAGCTATCTGCGCCGTTTGACGGGTCTGAGGTTTGAGCAGGTGCAGGCCGCCCAAGTGAGCGGCATCAATTTGAACGACACGACGGCGATGCTCTCGCTGCTGGCCATTCGCTTCGAGCCCCTCGACGAACCCGCGGGCTTCATCATGTTGGACTTCGCCGGCGGCGGCGCGATCCGTCTTCGCGTAGACTGCATTGAGGCGGAAATGCGCGATCTGGATGCGGCGTGGGTCA
>JAKALI010000574.1 GCA_021813195.1 Pseudomonadota bacterium | reverse complement strand
ACCGAGCGCTACCGCCATAATGAGGCAGGCGATCATGAACCCGAAAACGTCACCTGAACCACCGGAAAAAGGAGGTGGTGGGTATAACGGCGGATCCGGAAGCCACATGACGCGCCCCCCCTGCTGCATCAGGTCAATTCGCATCGATGATAGCGCAAATCTCGGACCCGACCCAACCCGCGCAGGATGGCATGGTTGATGCGTAGCCCATCGTCTTTGGCGGCGATGCCGTCGGTGGCGATTTGGCCCATCAGGCGGGCAGCGCCAGCGGCGATCCTTCCCCGCCTTCGCCTCCCTGTGCGCTGTATGGGGAGCAAAGACGACGATTGTCCGCCCCCGCCGCCACCTCTGCTCAATTCGGAGCCGAGGCGTCACGATACGACCGGCAAGTGCGGCAAACAATCGGCGGACGGAGCGCGCTAGGAGTGACAACCGTTGCGGCGTTCGCTGAGCGGTGTCGTTCAACCTGGATGTGGCCCTGCAGGACAACCGGGCATGAACGCGCCAGAAGTTCTTTGGCTGGCAGTGCAAAACGCGGTTATCATCGATCGGGGAGATCCAGAATGCATTTAGAACAGCTCATCCCGGCCCCTCGCCTTCGCTCCTGTGCGGCGGCCATCCTGTTTACCGCTGCAGCGTCGCTAACCGCATCGGGTGCAGCCGCAGTCCGGAAGCCGCCAACGCCGGCACAAAATGCATTAGCGCAAAAAGAATACGCGATAGGGCTGGCAGCCTATAACCACGGAGATTGGCCCGCCGCGGAGCAACACTTGCGCCGTGCTGCCAAGCTCGGCAATACCAAAGCGCTTGTCGCTCTTGGCGACGGTTATGCGTCTGAGGTTTTCGGCAGCAGACGCACGCAGGTGCTGGCCATCACCTTTTATCGTGCTGCTGTCAAACGCGATGATCCGTCAGGCATGGAGCGCCTGGGCTTCGCCTATCTTACAGGAGAGTACGGTGTTCATCAGGATTATCCCAAGGCGGAAAAGTGGCTGCGCAGGTCCGCCGCCAAAGGCGATTCCGACGCAATGGTCGACCTAGGCAACATGTACTGCACGGGAAACGGCGTCGACAAGAATGTGGACAAGGCCCATATCTGGTATGCACGCGCCGCGCGCGCCGGCAACAGCGATGCCCGGGAATGGTGGCACGAGCACTCCCTTGATGCCGTTCGCGGGATCACGAGAACTCCGCCGGCGCAGGGCATGTTTCCGGGGCCCTGCATGACCCTGCAGCCCCAGACGCTCGGGACCATGGGAAGCCATATTGGGCGCTTCCGGAAAAAGTGACGGGAAGAATTCACAATTGTGCGGATCGCACGCTGGGAGAGCGTCGTGACCACAGCAGGAAAAAGCGGGACCGGTTCATAGCCGCGTTTGCCGCCGCCATCGCGGAGGCAGGCTGTGACCCCGGCCCCAATAAGATGAAAGCGGCAGCTGCCGATCGAACCTGCTCTGGAAATATCGACCAGGGGCAAACGGCTTTCGGCTTCGATTGAAGTGTAGGCGGCCGAGAATCTGGCACGTATATTCGTTAGCGTGTTTGAGTCCGAGTTCTGGACCATGCATTTGAAGGTTAGGATTTCGCCGGGTCTCGGCGGGTGATTCGACCTGCCGAGGCTGGCATGGCACGAGCATATTCATCGGATTTACGCGAGCGCGTGGTCGGAGAGATCGACGATGGCGCCACGCGACGAGAGGCGACGGAACGCTTTGGTGGAGGAACAGTGTGACCGGACGCTCGATGAGACTGTTGCAGTGATGCACAAGCGGCCGATACCCGGTAGTCTCACGGCGCCGTTCCGATTTCTGGAGCGCCACGGTATCGTTGAGCTATGCGATTTTCAGGTTCCGACATGCGGCGATTGCTTAGCGAGAAGAATATCCACCTCGCGTTCGACGTGAGCCTATGGCTCAAGGGCGCCTTCGCGCTGCTTGAAATCGTGGGCGGCGTCCTCGCGTATTTCGTTACGCGGCAGTTTGCCATCAACGCAGCAGCCGTCGTCACCCAGGGCGAGCTTGCGGAGGACCCGCACGACCTCATTGCCACCTACCTCCTCCATACGGCGCAAGGGTTTTCCGTGAGCACCCAACACTTCACCGCCCTCTATCTGTTCGGCCACGGTGTCGTGAAGCTCTGGCTCATCGTCGGCCTCCTGCGGGAGCGCCTCTGGTATTACCCGGTCGCTCTCGTCGCCTTCGCGCTCTTCATCGTTTACCAGCTCTACCGTTACCAGTCTACGCACTCCGTCTGGCTCATCCTGCTCACGCTCCTCGATATCGTCGTGATCTGGCTTACGTGGCACGAATATCGGTTCTTGCGATCTGGGACGCATTCCTCCGGCGCTTCGTGAGGCCCTATCAGCCTGCACGCCTCTGTACGGTATCATCGCCATCAAGTTAATCCATGGCCGAGCGTGACTATGAATACAGCATAGGTGGCTAATGCAAGAACGATCACCGGATAGCTGCGGGTAATCGCACCAACTGGATTATTATCGATGGGTTGCCGTCCATGAAAGGGGATGAACAACAATGGAAGCGACGCAATGCCGATCTCAAGAACGGCGCCCCGTAGATCGCCACGCATGCCACCGCTGTAGTCAAACGCAGCGAGCATGGTACCCATTGTGGCGCACAGCCATACAACTCGTGCCATCGACCGGGCCTGTTTGGCGTCCGGCCAGAATTCTGAGAGCGCCCGAGCAGTGAGGCGCACAGACAAGAGATAAAGCGCCGCACCAAGCGCCGCACCTACCCAACGCTGCCAAACTGTGACGGAGCCGAGCCACCAACGCGCGAAAAAGTATAAATCGCCATCTCGCTGGTGCATGGCATGAATGAGATAGCCGCCTTCCCAGAAAAAGCTGAACGCAGTCACTAAGGCCAAGAATAGGCTCAACTTCACGAAACGCTGCGGCACCACTGCCCGCGCAGCTAGCGCGACAAGACCGCAAAAGACATTGGTGACGGGGCCTGCGGCATCGATCAATCCTGAGCGCTGGCTGCATCTGAAGATCGATGAAGAGAGCACCAGAATACGACCGTGCAGCAGCAAACACGCGCTGCCATGTCCCAAGACCTCGTGGTCGAAGGTGACCAGGCACATTGCTAGAAGTCCTATCGCCGCAACAGTCAGCCAGTCGCTCTTCGGCATATCCGAGGCCCTTCTCTCATGGAATTGCAATTCACTAACACGCCCGGTACTCAGACCAGAGTGCAGTCCGCGCTGAACGGCCTATTCGGTGCGCCATCGATCATAGAGTACAGTATGATCGAATTCCCCGCCCTCGGAGAGAGACGCGGGCATGGCGCTGGATGCCGACTCTTCCTAAGCCAGCTTACGTGCCGCCATGGCCATCGCCACCAAGGACCATCCGCCGAAGATCAGGTCGATGCCGACAATAAGTCCCAGCGCCCATATTGCCGATGCGGGCAAGGCCCAGATGATGAGCCCGGCGAGTATGAGATCGAGTATCCCGTTAAGGAACAGAAAGCCCCAGCGCTGCGCAAGCCCTCGGCGATGTTCAATGGCGAACAGCATTGTCAGGATGCCGTCGGCGATCAGAAAGGCCGTCAGCACCAAGGTGAGCGAAAAGACGCCGCTCACCGGCCAACCGACCAAAGCCGCGCCGGCCGCGAGGGTCACAAGCGCGGACAGCAGCGACCACCAGAATCCTGGTGCCTTATGACCGAACAGTGTGGTCAGCAACCCGACGACCCCGCCCGCTACGAATATCCAGCCCAAAACCATCGCCATCGCCAGGCTGGCAGCCG
>JAKALI010000032.1 GCA_021813195.1 Pseudomonadota bacterium | reverse complement strand
GACAGCCCAGCGGCGATCGGCGCCGCCATCATGGCCCACTGCGCGACCGCAGGCGATTGAGCAGGCATGGCGGCGGCAGCCTCCGCTGCCGCCGCCGGTGATCCGTGCATGAGCAGAAACGTCATGCCGGCGGCGACCACCGATCCGGCCACGGTGAGGGCGCCGATGATGCGCAGATGGGTGTTCATGGGAAGCTCCTGGTGTTGTGACGAACGTGCGCCGGCTGCGCTCCGTGGGGCGCCGCGGTGTGGTTGCCGCCGGGAGGCGCCAACGGCTGGAAGGCTCGACCACCGCCCTTGAGGAAGCGGATGAAGAATTCGAACAGCACGAGACGGGTGGTCTGGATGGCGACGACCAGCCCCTCGAGCGCGATGATCATGACATTGCCGATGACCAGCACGATCCAGTAGCCGATGCCGCCCGCAGCTTCGGCGACGCCGACGACGGCCGCGGACAATCCGGCATGAGCGAGCGCGAACGCTCCGACCCGGGCGAACGAAACGGTGTTGATGGCGAGTTGCAGCGCCTGCTCGATGTACTGTGCCAGAGCCCCGAAGAGCGCACCGAGAAACTCTCCGAAACGCCTCGTCCTGCCTTGCAGCGCCGCGCCGATGACGAACCAGAGTCCGCCGAGCGGTATCAACCAGGCTGCCTCGAAACGCAGAGGCGAGCCAACGAACCCGGCATAGGCCAGCGTCAAACCGGCCCTACTGGCCCACCAGCGCGCTGCCTCGCCGCGCCAATGGGATTGCGCGGCATCGAGCAGCAACCCGAGCGTGAGGATCGCCGAACCCATCGCGAGAGCGGCGACCAGTATCTCGACCGGATGCGCGATCGGATGAAGCCAGAGTGCTGGAATAACGTCCTCGCGGGCGAACACGCTTCCGAACAGGGCACCGAAGACAGCAGCCATCAGTCCACCCGGGATCAGGATCCGCAGATACGGCACCCGGCTCTGCATCGCGACGCCAGCCGCCACCAGCACGAGACCTTGTCCGATATCGCCGAACATGAACCCGAACAGCAGCGGCGCGATGACGGCTAGCAGACTGCTCGGGTCTGCCTCGCTCTGCGCCGGCGTCCCGAGCATCCGGACCAGTGCCTCGAATCCGCGCACCCACGGCGCATTTCGCATCACGATCGGAATATCGCGATCTCTCGGCGCGTCGGCGATCCGCACCAGCGCCCGCACGCCGTCGTCGCGCAGGGCCCGACGCAGGGTCTCGCCCTGGCGATCGCTGGTCCAGCCGGTCACCCAGACGAGCCGATCGCTGGTGCGCAGCTTTTCGCTCTGCACGCTCAGCCATTCGACCTGACGCATGGTACCGAGCACACGGAGAAGATCATGCGCGTCCGCGAGCTCCGATAGGGATACCTCGAGACGACCGCGCTCTTGCCCGAGCTCGGTTCGGCGAAGCGCTATCTCATCGATAGCCTGATCGCGTCCTGCCGGCAGCCATGCAGGCAACGGCACATTGGTTGCTTTCGATGCTGCCGTCTGAGCATCGAGGTCGCGGATGTCGGCAGCTCGGCCGATGGCCAGAAAGAAGGTCGTCGCCGGCGCCTCGATACGCCGCACCAACACCGCCGGCAATTCCTTCGGGCCATCGGAACCGGGATAGGCGACGAGTCTCGACACGATCCGCGTTCCTGGATTTGCCAGCAGGTCGAGCGGCGGCAGCTCGGCTCCTCCTCGATGCAGCGCGTCGGCGAGCAGCGACAACTCCTTCACCTCGACGTCGATCCGCTCCAATCGTTCGATGATCGGATCGGCCTGCTTTTGCCACAAGTCGAGCTGCCCCACCGCCCAAGCCAGTTGCTGCGGAATCTCGGCATCGAGGTCATCGACCACACCCGCCTTGGGCCAGTAGACCGCGTAGCGACGGCGGAGATCGCGCCACGACTTGAGCTCACGACCGAGATCGGCGATTGCATATCGGCTAGGTACTTCCTCGCCAGTTTCGAGTTCGACTGCTCCGGTTCGCGCGAGGCATGCAACGGCCCGGCTCACGTCCTTGCGTCGCGTGACCATCTCGAACCAGCTTGCGGTGGCAGGCCTCAGACTCATGCGGCCTCGCTCGCCCCGTTGCCCTGGAGCACGAGACGCCGAACGAGGCCGCCGCGCAACCGTTCTATGTCGAGTGCGACGAGAGCCAGATGCGCGAAGGCAGAAGCTGGCGTCGCACGCGCGGCCCGGAAAAGTCGTATCATTGCAATGGATAGCTGCTGTCGGGATGAGGGGGGCTCAACGATGTTCTTTGCCGAAGCCCGAGCGGCGCGGACGTGGCGCAAGCTGAAATCGAGGAGCCGCTGGAGATGGTCGCGTTCGTTGCGGGTCATCGTCGGCCACAGCGCACGCCATTGCGCAATCCATATTTCGGCAATGCGGACCGGCTCGCGGTCAACCAGGCCGAGCGGCGCAAAGCCGATGTCGGCAAGCAGATCGGAACGATCGGCTTGCGTTGCATCAGCGAGCAGCGCCAGCAATGGGTCGGCGCGCATCCAGTTCGGAACGGGCTTGCCGGCAATGAGGTGGGATATGGCGGGCAACTCCGGCAGATAGCCCGCCCACAGCGTCGCGCGCCTCCACGACGGCGGCATCCAGTCCGCCACCTCGGCGACATAGGCGCGACGCGCTTCTCTCAGGCGCAGCTCGACGACATGGGTATCCCTCGAATCGCCGATCCGCTCCGTAAAGCGGACAAGTCCCATCGCGCCGGTCCGCTCGAGAAATGCATCCACCGTTCGCGCACCCTCAAGCTGCAGCCAGTCGCCGTCTGTCGGACGCTCGCCGTGCCGAGCCTGAAGCCGGGCCTGGACGTAGGCGGATTGCGCGCAGTGTGCCATGAACCGTGTCCCGATCACCGCGCTCGTCCTGTTCTTCCGCAAGTCGAATGTCGAACGAACCTCGCATTTGCTCCAGCCCGGCAAGCCCGCGCGGCCAACGGACAACGTAGCGGGCTTGCCAAGCGCCACCACACCAGAGCGCATTCCAACCCTACGGAACCGGAACGACGTTGTAGTCCTTTGTTTTGTCGCACTTTTATTCACGCAAACCGGTATCCACTTCGCTTGAAAATGCTCTAGCTTGTGATTCGTTCAGCCAAGCTGTCGATGGCCGCAGCAATCCCCGCGCGGCTGTCGACATCCTTACCGCCGGCGGATGGAGCCGCGTCCCTATCGAACGCCGCCACTTGGCGGTCGACACGTTCAGTATGCAGCCCATTGGCCTTGGCGATCCGCTCATCGCAGCGTTGGGCAATCGCCTGGGCAACAGAACGTGCCTCATCGAGTACCCGAGCCGCGCGGGCGCGGCTTTCGGCAGAGCGTCGGGCGCCCTCACGCTCCGCTTCAAGGACGCGTTCCATCGCTGCCGCCACGTCGCCGCCGGAAATGTCCCTGCGAGATGCCAAACGCCTCGCCCCCCACAACGATCGGTTCGTCCAGAACTTCGCATCACGTCCGCTTATCGTATCAATTATAAACGGGCCTGCGGCATCGGCATTGTCGGGCATCAAAATGTGCCGCGACGTTATGGACGATCAGTAACTGGCATCGTCTGGCACCGCAGACCAGCGCGTCGGATCATTGCCGTCATCCATACGTCATCCCTTGAGCTTACCTCTCCGTCGGTGACCATTTTAGCTAATACGAGCGCCGTCAGGAGTATGAAGCCCACGACATCACCACTGCGCCGCGCGTCCGGAGCATTGGCGTTCCGAAGACGGGTCGATTTCCGGAACGATCAAAAGGTCACCCCGTATTAGCAGGGTCCGGCCTCTGTCGCGGCAGGCTTGAACCGTCCTATCGCGGCACTCAATCGCGTCACTGCGGAGGTGATTGTCATGTTGCACGTTGACCGGTCAGACCTGATCGACTTCAAGATCCACCTCGGCAAGGCACCCCACCACGACGTCCGAAATGGCGTGAAGATCGACGTTCGGAACGTGAATTTCTGGTATGCTGAAAAACATGCGCTCAAGGACGTCTGTCTGAAGATTCATCACCGCGAGGTCACGGCCTTCATTGGGCCGTCGGGTTGCGGCAAGACGACCCTGCTCCGCTGCATCAACCGCAGTCACGATTTGGTTCCGGGCACACGGCTGACGGGAGAGATCCTGCTCGATGGCGAGGACATCAACGATCCGTTGCTCGACCCGCCGCTCGTCCGCCGGCGGTTCGGCTGGGTCGCTCAGAAGCCCAATCCGTTTCCTTTCTCGGTCTATGCCAACGTTGCCTACGGGCCGAGAATCCACGGAATGGTCAACGGAAAAGCGCAAACAGATGCACTCGTCGAGGACTGCCTCCGCCGCGCCGGTCTTTGGGACGAGGTCAAGGATCGACTGTGGGAGTCGGGCCTCGATCTCTCGGGAGGCCAGCAGCAGCGCCTGTGCGTTGCCCGCGCCATTGCCTACGACCCCGAGGTCATCCTCATGGACGAGCCCGCGTCCGCGCTCGACCCGATCGCAACGGCCAAGCTCGAGCAGTTGATCGACGAGTTGCGCGAGCACTACACGATCGTGATCATCACGCACAGCATGCAACAGGCGGCGCGCGTCTCGCAGGGGGTGGCCGTCTTCCATCTGGGTCGCCTCGTCGAGGAGGGCGACGCCGCCGAAATTTTCGTCACGCCTCGGCATGAGATCACACAAGCCTACATCACCGGCCGTTTTGGTTGAAACGTGCGCAGGACGACCTTTCCCGGAGAGGCGTTGTCACAATAGCTTCATGCCGCCCGTTCAATAGCAACATGCCGTGCGAACGTCCCCATTCGGCACAGGGCGGCAAGAGTAACGTCCGCGAGCCCATTGATGACATCCAAGCAGGCCATTGTTGCGGAACTTGGTGACCAGCAAATCCTGGCGCCTGAAATCATCGCAAGATCCCTGGTTGCCAATGACCAGGTCAAATACTATTTCGCGCTATTGCAAGCCGCACGTTCGAATGCCGATCACCCGCAGGTGCCCGCCATTAGTCTGCGTGCCGAGCGTCTGGCATGCCGGCTCGCGGACGCTTGGCTCGATGATGTCGTGGGAGGTGCCGCCAAGGGGCGGACGCGATCATACCGTATCCCACACGCGCCAGAGATCATCCGTCGCATCACGGCGGCCGTGGAGGCGATGCTCGAATGCCTTCCTGCCACCGACCGGGCTCCGTTCCTTGAGCGCGCGGCGAATCTGGAATTACCGGTGCTCGAGCACGGCGCGATCGCGGGCGAGACGATCGCCACCATGACGTCCGGCAATCGCAAAGCAGGGGACAGTCTCCACCTTGTCGTGATGGACGCCCACCGCGCCATCAACAAGCTGCAGGCGGCGACCGCCGTGGAGACCCTGGCGGGGGCTCGGGTGCATACGCTGTCGGCAAGAGGCCGGACGCGGGTCGAGGCGTTCATGAGAGGCCTCAATCGCACGGCGCCGCTGAAATTCGACCATCCGGGACTGGGCACCACTGCGACGGAGTTCGATGACCAGCTTTTGATCCAGAACGACATCGGCACGACGGATGCGCACGTGCTGGTGGTCCGCGTGACCGACTTCAGTACGGTCATCACGTACACCGACATCCACCGCCAGCGGCTCGAGTTCTTCACGAGCTTGTTCGAAGCCTTCGGCGTTCACTGGGAGGGCCCGACCGAGCGCAGGAGCGAGAAGCTGTCCGAGGGCCATTATCTCCTGACCACGGGAACCTTCGACGCGAAAAGCGAGTCCGAGCTGAAGGCCTATCTCGATCACCTCGGCTCGCGCATCGTGTTCCTCATCGACTGGAACCGCATGCGCAAGCGGCTTCGGGGGTTTGTGGCCAAGCGGCGCGCGCTCGAGGTCCTGAAATGGGCCGCGGACAACGACTACGGCCATCGCGCATTGCTCGAGATCGGCGGCGAGCGGGCGCTCGCCGAGGCGGTCGAGTATGCGGTCGGCAAACAGCTGAGGTATGGGCAGCGGCTGGACGAACTGATCGGCGACGACAATGCGGCCGAGTTCGTGAAAGGGGCCATGAGGCTGGCGTCTCTAGGCCTGCAGCAGCGGCGGTCGCGCCGGATCGTCCACGACGAGATCAAGGCCAGCCTGCGCCGCTACTTCGAGAACGAGCGGCTGGGGATTTTTACGACGGCCGCGGCTCACGTTGCCTACGGATACGACCTCGCCTTCGGCATGCGCGAGGCCCTGGAGCGCCTTGGCACCAGTGATGGCAGGGCCTGGGTGGCCAGGCTCGCTTCGCGCGCGGTTGCCTGGGAGCAGAAGGCCGACCAGCTTCTGAATGATGCCAGAGAGGACATCAAACGGTTCGAGCGGCCCCGGTCTCTGCTCGAATTCTTCGAATTTGCCGACGATGCCGTCGATGAACTGGAGGAGGCCGTTGCACTCGTCGAGCTGTGTGCCTTGGCGCCTCCGTCGACCGCAGCGCTGGAGATTCTGCACGCGCTCGCCGACCTCTCCCTGATGTCGGCGCAGGAAATCGTCAAGTGTGTCGAATGCGCCGCGTCGGTGACGCGGTCGGACGTTCGCGACGACCTCGATGAATTCCTGGCCGCGCTCGAGCGCCTTATCACCATCGAGCATGCGGCCGACGACAAGCTCAGGCAGGTGCGGCGCTGGCTGATCCAGGAGGAGCAGATCGACCCGCGTCAGCCCATGCTGCTTCGCGAGCTGTGCCAGGCGCTCGAGCAAGCAACCGACGCGCACGCCCATGCGGGCCAGATGCTGCGCGCATACCTGCTCGAAGAGGTGATCGCATGAAAAAGCATGCCGCCTTCGAGGACACGCTCGCCATCAATGTGCATCGCATCCCGTTCGATGGTTCGGGCGACAAGCTGCCCACCAAGGACGTGGTCGGCTCGAAGGCGCACAATCTGATGCGCATTGCTCGACGCGACCTTCCGATCCCGCCGGCATTCGTGCTGTCGACGAACGTCTGCCGCGACTACCTGAAGCGCGGCAAGGCGGCACTCGAAGGGCTCGATGCCGTGCTCGATCGCGAGCTGGATCAACTCGGCAAGCTCGCTGGCAGGCACTTCGGTGACGCCAGTTGCCCGCTGCTCGTCTCGGTGCGCTCAGGCGCCGCAATTTCAATGCCGGGCATGATGGAGACCGTGCTCAACATCGGGCTCGATGATGCGACCCTAAGCGGACTCATTCGAATGACCGGCAATCCTCGGCTGGCGCACGATTGCCGCCGACGGCTCGTCCAGCAGTACGGCGAGGTCGTGCATGGTCTTGCCCCGACCCTGTTCGAGAACCGGCAGCGAGCTTTGCTCATCGAGCGCGGCCTTTCGGATGTCGATGAAATCGATTCGACTGGACTGCGGGACATCGGTGACGCCGAGTTGAAGGTGTTCGAAACTGCCGCCGGCTGTTCGTTTCCGTCCAAACCGCAGTCCCAGCTCCACGCCGCCGTCGAGGCCGTTCTTCGCTCCTGGTCGAGCGAGCGGGCCCGGGACTATCGAAAGCTGAATGGCATCCCCGACGACCTCGGCACGGCGGTGATCGTGCAGGCGATGGTGTATGGGAACTGGGGCCCAAGCTCCGGCTCTGGCGTCGGCTTCACACGCAATCCCGGGGACGGCGGCAACGAACTCTACGTTGATTACCTGGCCAACGCGCAGGGCGAGGATGTCGTCGGGGGGCGCCGCCGGGCCATGGGCCTCGACGAACTCGAGCGGCGTGCGCCAGACGCCCATCGATCGCTGCTGGCGGCTCGCCCGATCCTCGAGCAGGAGTTCGCCGACATGCAGGACTTCGAGTTCACGGTAGAGGAGGGCCGCCTGTTTTTCCTGCAGTGCCGGGCGGGCAAGCGCACGCCTCTGGCTGCGCTGAGGATAGCGCACGACCTCGTTGTTGAGCGCATCATCGCGCCGATCGACGCACTGCAACGGCTCGATGGTCTCGAACTCGACGAAATCGAGATTGTACGGCTCAAGCCTTCGAAAGGGCAAACCCCGTTGCTCAGGGGCACACCGGCAAGCACTGGCATCGCGATTGGAGCCGTCGTCTTTGACCCGGAGCGGCTTCCTGCCATCGTCAACGGTGGAACGTCCGCTATTCTTGTCCGCGAAAGTGCAGAAACGGGTGACATCCTCGCCTTGTCGGAGGCCGCCGCGCTGATTGCAGTTGAAGGCGCCCGCACGTCACACGCGGCCGTCGTCGCGCGCCAGCTTGGCAAGGTCTGCGTCGTGGGCTGCGCAGGGCTCACCATCGATGAGTCAGGTCAAAGCGGTGAGGTCGGCTCCGAGAAACTCCACGAGGGCGACATGATCACCGTCGACGGAGCAACAGGCGCCATCTTTCGCGGAGAGCTCGAGGTCGTTCGCGAGCGGCCTGTCGAGCTGCTACAGGCGATTGCAGGCTGGCGCACCGCGAGTTCGGCAGAAGGCAGGACGCCCCAGCCGCGAGCCCGAAAAAAGACGTGATGACGACGCCGCTCGCTCACGACAACGACACGAAGGTGCGCGGGTCCGTCACAAGGTCACTTCGGTCGCCGACGGAGCCTGGCGTGTATCGCGACAATCTGGATGTGAGCGGTACTGCTCATGGCTGATCGATAATCAGCCTGGATTGGTCGGCGAAGCGACGACGGGAGCGTCGGCCCGCGCCCGAACCGTACAACAAAATCCGGTCGTCGCCGGCATCGACAAGGCGCGAGGGGGACACAAGAGATCTCGCTTGACTTAGAGCGCGCTCAAACCCCTAGACTCCGATGCGTCGTGACGAGACAAGGGTAATCATGAAGATCGGTGAACTCGCAAAACGGTCGGGATTGTCGGCACACACGATCCGCTACTACGAGCGGATCGGTCTGCTACCCTATGCCGATCGAGACCAATCGAGCCAACGTGACTACGACGCGTCGATCCTGATCTGGATCGAGTTTCTCGGTCGTCTGAAGACGACCGGGATGCCGATCCGGGACATGCTGCGCTATGCAAAGCTTCGCGAACGCGGTGCGACTACGGAAACCGAACGGCGCGCGTTGCTTAAAGAGCATCGTGAGCATATTCGAGCGCATGTTACCGAACTTCAAACCTGCCTCCTCGTCCTCGATACCAAGATTGCTGGCTACGCTAGCTCCAAACAGAGGATGAAAAACCTTGACGCAAAACCAACTCGCCGTCGAAAGCCGGCTGGAACGAGGGACGCGCGCCCTCTCTGAAATCGACGGACAGGCCGGCGAGAATGTCATCTCGTCGCTCGCGGATATCGCACCGGATTTTGCCCGCTACCTGATCGAGTTTCCCTTTGGCGACATCTATTCACGGCCCGGCCTCGATCTGCGCGCCCGCGAGATCGCGACCGTCGCGGCGCTGACGGCCATGGGGAACGCCACACCGCAACTGAAGGTCCATATCCAGGCTGGCCTGAATGTCGGCCTCTCCCGCGAGGAGATCACGGAAGTCATCATGCAGATGGCCGTCTATGCCGGCTTTCCCGCCGCGCTCAACGGCCTGTTCGCGGCCAAGGAGGTGTTCGCGCATTACGACTTGGCCAACGTGAAAGCGGAACAGGAGTGCGCGGCATGATGACGATCCTCCGCACTCTTGTCGCCGGCAGCGCCCTTGCTCTCGGAACGGCATCACTTGCAATCCCGTTCGCAACAGCGTCGGCCGCTCAGACATCCTCGGCCGATCCCATAAAACTGTGGGGCGGATTCAGCTCGCCGGTTGGCATGGCCTTCGACGCGGGCGGAAATCTCTATGTTGCGGAATGGGGCGCCGGTCGTGTCTCGCGGATCGATCCGGCGGGCGTCCGCTCGACCTTCGCGGACGGTCTTCCTGGCCCCTCGGGATTGGCGATCTGCGCTGACGGCGCGATCTATGTCGCCTCCTATTCCACAGATGAGATCTATCGCTTCACGCCGGATGGTGCGCGCAGCATCCATGTCACCGGCCTTGCGACGCCGGCCGGCATCGGTTTCGACCGTAACGGCAGACTGCTGATCGCCAACCGCCGCACCAACCAGATTCTCGCCATGGTGGAGAATGGCCGCCTGGAACCTGTCATCAACGATCTGCGCACGCCGGTCGGGGCGGTCCAGACCCCTGACGGCGGCTACGTCGTGTCGAACATAGGTGGCGGCGTCACGGTCATTCACCCGGATGGCACGCGCATCGAAGCCGGCGCGGCATTCGCAACACCCGGCCCCGGCGTGGCAATGACGAAGGAAGGTCGCGTGTTCGTGGTCGACTACGGGGGCACGACCGTTCGGGAAATCTTAGCCGATGGGCGATCGCGGGCCATCGCCGACAGTCTCAAGAGCCCGGTCGGTTTGACGATATCCATTGACGGCCAATCGTTGCTCACGGCTGCATGGGGTGACGGCGCCATCTATCGGATTGCTATCCCCAAATAGAGGACCGGACGCCCCAGGCGCGAGCCAGGAAAAAATGACGTGATGACGACGCCGCCCGATCAAAACAACGATCACGGAATCGATTCTCTGGTGCCGTCGAGCGTGACGAGGCCCGCAATGCCGCGACCCTGCGGCCGCATCGCGACCCGACACCACTTGTTCGGTGTCATTGTCTCACCACCTTTGCTTTTGGCAGATAGTTGCCGTGCTTCATTCAGGCGCAAGGGGTGACGCGCATGGCTATCGAGGTCACGACGTCGACAGGTAGTGCTCTAGCGAGCCGGCAGCCGATCCGACCGCCGATTCAGGGCGACGTCGACGGGCAAACAGTCAGAATACCAGACGTTCCGGCAACCGGCACCCCCCATACCCCCCATACCCCCATGCAGCAGCCAGCAGCGGGGCTCCTGGCCGATCACACAGTCCTTCCGAGTTTCGACGCCCGGCTCGCGACAATTGATGCGGTGCTGCGGCCGGAGTGCTTTGCCCGCATGTTGACCGAGATCGAACGCCTTGTGACAACGGAGCGAAGCTATCTTCCAACCCACAAGAAGGGCGGCACCGTCGCCTACGAGACGCTGATCACGAATGCGCCCGAGGTCATCGCCTTCTACCGGTCAGAGGAGATGCAGCGGCTGATCTCCTCGATCGTCGGCGCACCCGTACAGCCGACGCCACTGCACGACCAGAACTCGTGCTCGGTGCTGTTTTACGAGCGTCGAGGCGATCACATCGGCTGGCACTACGATCACAATTTCTACAAGGGCCGGCATTTCACGGTGCTGATCCCGATGGTCAATCGCAATGCCGAAGGCAGTGGCCTGTCCAAGGCTCAGCTGAAGGCGCGGGCCGGCGGCGACGAGCATGTCATCGAAACGCCGCCGAACCGGATGATCATATTCGAAGGTGCGCGCGTCATTCACAAGGTCTCTCCGATTGCCGAAGGCGAGCGGCGCGTGCTGCTGTCGACGAGCTATTGCTGCGATCCCCGCAATTCCAGGCTGCAGGGCGTGGGGCGCCGGATCAAGGACACGGCGTTCTTCGGCATTCGCGCGCTATGGACCTGAGAACGGACAAGGTCAATCCAAGAACCGCACCAGTACCGGGCTGACCGGGGATCGTAGATCAGGTTCGTTGCCGGAGCCACCAACGATGGAGGAGGCACTGTCAACGTCTTCAGAATTTCGACCGCGACGTAGAGCCATCCTTCCGCCGTCCAGATGTAGGTGAAGTCGGCCACCCACTTCCGGTTCGGTTGCGCCACTTCGAACTGGCAGTCGAGCACATTGGCTGCCAGCTCGCACGCCGGTCTCGCGCCGGCATCGACAGGCAGTCGGCGCCGTCGTGGCCTTGCTATCAAGGCATTGAGCCGCATCAGCCGCTCGACGGCGTGGAGACCACAGCTCCCGCCGGCGGCCAGCACGTCGTGCCACACGCGCCGAGCGCCGTAGGTCCGGTCGCTGTCGAGGACAGCTCTTGCGGATCTCGGCCGTCATGACCTCGTGATGACGGGCCCGATCGCTTGGGCTCCGTGTCAGTCAGCCATTGAACCTGCTGCGCGAGACACCGAGCGCCTCGCAGATCAAAGCCACCGGCCAGATCCCCCGGTGCTTCGCAACAAACGCGAACATCACGTCACGTCCTTGGCGTCACAACGAAGCTGTGCTCCGCACAGAAGTCGGCGGCGGGTTTTTTAGGATGTCATGCTCGACTTTGAGCTTCCGAACCACGCGCCGCAGCCGCTCGATCTCGGCCTGCTCCGGCTTCATCACGCCATGGCCGGGAAACGCCTGGCGCGGGTCGTCGTGGAACTGCTTCACCCAGATCCTCAGCAGGTTCTCGTGCACGTCGAGATCACGCGACGCCGGCGCCACAGAGACGCCGCGCTCGCCCAACAACCGAACCGCCTCGACCTTGAACTCACGAGTGAACACGCGACGCTCCATCACACACCTTCAGCTTCATCATGACACCTAAACACGGTGTCCGTGAATCCGGCAGCAGCTCAACTGGTCCTGCCCCTTCAAACTGGACGAGTTATGCATGGCAGGTCAGAACGTGCTGAACGTCTGTACCGAAGTCACTGGCCGCCACCTCATCCGCGGCAGTCCGCCAGGAAAGTCATCGCTGGAGCCGTGGGGGGCAACTGGTCGGGAACGACGAACTTGATCTCCTTTATGAGCTCGACCCCCTCGATCGAGAGAGCGATAATCTGGCGGCTGGCAACCTCGTCGGTAACCGCGGATTTCATAACGATAGAAATACCCCGGCCAGCGCGCACCGCGCGTTTGACGGCCTCCGTACTGCCGAACCCAGATACGGTCCGCAGTTGCTCGGCGATCGATCCGAGCTGCTCGCGCAGCAAGCGGCCCGTTCCGCTACCGGGCTCCCCACCGAGCATCGGTTCACTCGAAATCTCGCCGACCGACACCTTCCCCCTGTCAGCCCAACGATGTCCAGGGGCGACAATGACGACGAGGGGCTCTCGCGCCCACGTGTTGGCTGCAAAGCCACTGCGATCGTCCCACCATTCCATCGCGGCCAGATCGGCCTCCCCGCGCGCCAGCCGTTCGGCCACTAGCGGATTGGAGCCGATCCAAAGCTCGACCTTGATGCCGGTCTCGCGCTGAAAGGCCGCCAGTGGCGGCTGCAGCATATAAATGCCGATGTTGCTTGCCGCTGCCAAACGCAACAGCGGATGGTGCATGAGATCGCGTGCGCGCGAGGCGGTGCTCATTAGAGCCCGCGCGAAGGGCAGGAAGCGCGCGCCCTGGGGGGTTGGCGTCGCGGCTCCATAATCGCGCACCACGAGCGGTGCCGACAGATCGGCCTCGAGCTGTTTGACGTGGTCGACGACCGTCGACGGCGCCAGTTCCAGAACTCTGGCAGCAGCGCGGATGCCCTTGGTGTCCACCACTGCGAGAAACGAGCGAACGTGAATGAGATTTATCATCGGCTTTTTCGGTCGCGCTCAGTGCGGCGCGCTAACAGCGATGGGGAGCGTTTATCGCGCTGACTGGTATGCGCCCCTCGAGAACGTCGAGGATACTGCGCGCGGCCGACGCCTCGATCTTCCGGCGCACATCGATCACGGCAGATCCAATATGCGGGGTCAGCACAGTCGGTGAGTCCGGGTGCAGGAGGCGGGGATCGACGACGGTTGGCCGGGCCGGGCGGGCCCAATCCTCGCATTCGAAGACATCCGCGGCGTAGCCACCAAGGTGGCCAAGGTCAATCGCATCGGCAACAGCTCGCTCGTCGACGAGCGAGCCGCGTGCCGGATTGACGAGAAGTGCCCCACGCCTCATGCGCGCGATCGCGGCCGCATCGATGATATGCTGAGTGGCCGCCGTCAGCGGCAAGGCGAGAACCACAAATTCGGATTGACCGAGTACCTCTGGCAGATCGGATAAGGCAACCTTGCCAGCTAGGTGTGCTGGAACCTTCAGCGGCTGACTGTCATATGCCGATAGGTGACATCTGAACCCGACAAGACGCTCGGCGATCGCCTGACCAACGCGCCCGAACCCGACGATACCGATTCGGGCTCCATCGAGGCCGGTTCCGTAATGCGTAGGCCGCCAACCATGGAAGCCATTTTCCCTGATGTTGCGGTCGCCCGGCAGCATCTGGCGTCCCAGCGAGAGCATCAGCCCGATCGCAAGCTCGGCCGTCGGCACAGTCAACAGATCGGAGACGATCGTCACCCACACGCCGCGCTCCGTCGCGGCCTCGACGTCAATGTTGTCGAAGCCCTTCAGGGCGGCGCCAACGACCTTGAGGTTGGGGCACTGATCGAGGAATGCCCTGTCGATGCGGTCGGTCATGAACGCCATGATGCCGGTCGCCTGGTGGCAGCGATCCAACACCTCATGGCGGCTCCACGGCTTGGTATCATCATTTGCGCTCAAGCGGGCGGCGCCCTCGAGCGCCGCGCGCGTCTCTGGAAACGTCCTGTTCGTCAGGACGATGATCGGAAGTCCTGCCATGCGCCCGCCCCCTGCTTCTCGTATCGATGGTAATTCTTGGATTACTATTTCAGTGATTTTCTGAGATGAGCGCCGATGCTATCGACAATGACGACGCAGGCCAGGATCGAGAGCAGAATTGCGGATACTTGATCGTAGTTCAGAAGCCGGAGCGCTGCGATCAGCTCGAAGCCGATGCCGCCGGCGCCGACGATGCCAAGCACCGCTGAGGCACGGAAGTGGTACTCCCAGCGGTAGATTGTGACGTCTGTCAGTTGCGGCAAAACCTGTGGCAGAACCGCATGCATGATGACTTGCAACGGCGTTGCGCCGGCTGCCCGGGCGGCCTCCATCGGCTTTGGATCGACATGCTCGATAGCCTCGGCGTAGAACTTACCGACCATGCCAACGGAATGGAACCCAAGTGCAAGCACGCCGGGCAACGCGCCAAATCCCACAGCTGCCACGAACAGCACGCCTAGAATAATTTCTGGCACCGAGCGCAGGAAGGCAAGGAGAGTTCGCACCGCGAAATAAACCAACGGGTGCGGGCTCGTGTTGGGGGCCGCCAAGAGTGCGAGCGGCAGCGAGAAAACGACGGCAAGCGCGGTACCAGCGATCGACATGGCGAGCGTGTCAAACAGCGGTCGGACCCACGATCGCCAGCGGCTGAAGTCTGGCGGTATCATTTCAGACGCTAGCTGACTGATCGCCGGGCCGCTATCGATGAAACGTTGCGCGTCGAAGAAGCCAGTGATGGCCAGGGAGGCGACGCAGACGCTCGCGATCACCGCAGCAAGCCCCGCCCCGCGTAAAGCGGAGCGGCGCTCGTCGCCGAGGATCGCATCATATGCTCTTGATGCGGACATTTCAGTCCTCACAGCTTAGCGATGTCGAGTTCAAGGATCTTGGCCATATCGCGAAGGACGTCGTAATCCTTGTCGGTTGCCGGTGCGAGTGCTTCGACACGAAACAGTTTGAGGATCATCGGGTCCTTGAGTTCGAGGAACGCCTTCTTGATGGCGTCCTTGAGCTCGGGCTGCAGGAAGCCCTGCAAGGTCATCGGGTAGTTCGGGATCGGGTCGGACAGTGCCAGCTGCTTCAGCTTTGCCGGGTCGATCTTCTTGGTCTCGATCAGGACGCGATAAATGGCCTCAGATAGCGCGCCGGCGGGCAACTGGCCGGCCGCGACGGCCCTCGCCACCGCGTCATGCTGACCCAGATGGACGACCTTGTAGTCGACATCACCGATCAGACCGCTCTTCGCGAGGTGCGCGCGGGGGGCAAGGTGGCTCGAGGTAGAGGCTCGGTCGCCGAATGCGAACGGGTGGCCCTTGACGTCAGCCATTTCTTTCACGGGTCCATCGACATTGGCGATGAGGATCGACTGGTAGTTGGGCTTGCCCTTCTCGACACCGACCGCAAACGGCTCGATCTCGGGTGCCTTCGACTTTGCCAGGACGTAGGAGAATGGGCCGAAATAGGCGACCTCGATGCGACCAAAACGCATGGCCTCGATCATCGACGAGTAGTCGGTGGTGACGATGATCTCGACCTCTTTCTTGAGCGTCTCCTCGAGATACCTCTTCAACGGTTGCGCATTCTGGATGAGGGTCGACGCATTCTCGTCCGGCAGCAGCGCGACGCGCAGCTTGTCGGGATTAGTTTTGTCGGCGGCGGCGGAACCGACAATTGCGAACATCCCGACGGCGAGCGCGGTCGCGAGGAAACTACGACTCTTCATGGGGTTTTCTCTCGGTTTGGTTTCGACATGCTACTCGGCAGCTTCCAGCAGTCGCCGCTGGCCTGCCTTGTAGATCTGGTCAAGCGCGGAGGAACCAAGTTGATCGGGTCCGCCCTCGAAAACGACCCGGCCCTGGGAGAGGCCAATAATGCGGTCGCCGAACTGACGGGCGAGCGCGACCTGATGCAGACTGACGATCGCGGTGATCCCGTCCTCGCGGCAGATGCGGTGGAGATCGGCGAGAACTTTGAGTGCGGTCTCCGGATCGAGGCTTGCGACCGGCTCATCGGCCAACATGATCTCCGGCCGCTGCGCCATTGCGCGAGCAATGCCGACACGTTGCTGCTGTCCGCCTGAAAGCTGATCGGCGCGATTCAACGCACGATCGGCAAGACCAACGCGATCCAGCGCCTCCAGGGCCAGCATGCGGTCGGCGCGAGGCAGCGGCGCCACGGACCGCAAGGTGCCGTGAGCGGCGAGCCTGCCGGTGAGGACGTTCTCCAGCGCAGTCAGACGGCCGATCAGATGATGCTGCTGGAACACCATGCCGGTCCGCCGGCGATGCGCGCGCAGACCCGACCGGCTGGAGAAAATCGATCCGTGTCCTTCGACCCGCACGTCGCCGCGCGTCGGTCGCACGAGTCCGTTGAGACTGCGCAGTAAGGTCGACTTACCGGCGCCGGAGGTGCCGAGTAGCACGATGAATTTTCCACGCTCGAAGGTAGCGTTCGTGGGCTGCAGTGCGGCGACACCATTCGGATAGGTAACAGCGACGTCATGAGCCGTAAGCATGCCGGGTTCCTTTTCACATACGAAAATACGTTCGATAAAACCAAACGATCACTGCAAACGTTCAGGTGGACCGAATAGCAATTGCGCGTGACGTGCCAATGACAGCGCTCTTTGAGACCTCCTATTTTGTGCCCGCTGGTACAGTTGATCTGAAGTCCTTGCGGCAAATAGCGATCAGGCCATTTGAAACCGGCGGCAGCCGGATCAAGCGACAGTGGCACCGACTACTGAGCGCAAGACCAGCATTCTCCCCTCCAGCCCCGGACAACGGCTCGTGGCCCGCGATTGCGGTGGCGGCATCTGTCGCGTCTTTCCGCCGCTTGCAAGGCCGG
>JAKALI010000573.1 GCA_021813195.1 Pseudomonadota bacterium | reverse complement strand
GGGCCGCATCTACAGGCAACGTTTGTCGCTGATTGTTAGGGGCGATCATCATCCCCACAACGTAATCGCCGTTCCTGTTTCCGATGCGAGCGCGGGCGTCGCCATCGATATTGCCGCGCTCGAAAGCGCCCGTGGGGAACTTGATCGCCAGGTTTTGGCATATGATCGAACGCTCGATCGCGTTGCCACGGCGGTTGCAATCTTCAACGCCGACCGCCGCCTGACCTTCCATAACCAGGCCTACCGGCGCCTGTGGAACCTCGAAGAAGAATGGTTGCGCACGGCGCCCGAGGACGGCGCGATCCTCGAACGGCTGCGCGACGAAGGTCGATTGCCGGGGGTGCCAAATTGGCGGGAGTGGAAAAATCGTCTGCTCGATTGCTACGCCGGCACACCCGAGATCGAAGATTGGTGGCATTTGCCCGACGGCCGCGTGCTGCACGTCACCATCGAGCGGCGACCTGACGGTGGCGTCACGTATTTGTTTGATGATTGCACTGAGCGGCTGGCTCTGGAAAGCAAATACGTTGCCCTGACCCGCGTGCAAGGCGAAACTCTCAACAGTTTGTCTGAAGGCGTGGCCGTGTTTGGAACGGATGGCCGCCTCAAACTCTTCAATACGGCCTTTGCCAAAATTTGGCATATGTCGGCTCGTTCTCTCGGCCAGATGCCCCACATCGAAGAGTTTGTAACGCTGGCCCGCGTGCTCTATCCGGACGCCGCGACGTGGCAACAGATCGTGGAAGCTGTAACCGCCATTTCAGCCGGTCGCGACACGATCGAGGGCCAGATGCAACGGCCCGATCAAAGCGTCATTGACTATGCTGTCATTCCATTGCCGGACGGCGCCACGTTGATCACGTTCTCAGACGTTACCGACGCGCGCCGTTACGAGCGCGCTCTGGTGGAACGCAATGAAGCGCTGGTCGCCGCCGGCCGCCTCAAGAGCCAATTTATTGGGCATGTGTCTTATGAGTTGCGCACCCCGCTGACCAACATCATCGGGTTCGGCGAACTCCTCTGCGACCCCAACATCGGAGAATTAAACTCGCGTCAACGCGATTATCTCGACCACATCACGATGTCCTCGAAGTCGCTGCTCGCCATCATTGACGACATCCTGGATCTAGCGACCATCGACGCGGGAGCGCTCGAACTGCACTTTAGTCAGGTTGATCCGCGCGACGTCATCGATGCGACAATCCTGGCGCTCAGGGAACGTGCGGTCAGCGCCGATTTGACCATCGAAGTGGCGATCGCCGATGATGTGAGACCCTTCGAGGCTGACCACAGCCGCGTGCGACAAATCCTTTACAATTTGATGTCCAACGCGGTCGGCTTCTCTCCTCGTGCCGGCGTCGTGCGCCTGGAATGCTGGCGTGAGGACGATGTGGTCGTATTTCGAGTGATCGATCAAGGAATCGGCATCCCCGTCGAGCAGCAAGCTCGTGTGTTCGAGCGTTTTGAAAGCCGCAGTCAAGGTTCAAATCACCGCGGTGCGGGACTTGGGCTTTCGATCGTCAAAAGCTTGGTGGACCTGCACGGCGGGCAGGTCCTTCTCGAAAGCCAGCCTGGAAGTGGAACGCAGGTGACGGTAAGGTTGCCCGAGCGCGCCAACCGGTTGCGCACGATCGCTACGCACGAACATGAAGCCCTGCCCGCGCCCGAGCATGTCAACACGCTGGATTTTGACCGAAGTTGACGAGGCGCGCCTCGTTGCTGTCGCCGAATTGGTCGCACTCAAGATCAAGGTTGGCGACGTGATTGCGCTGTCGGGCGATCTGGGAGCGGGAAAGACGACTTTTGCCCGCGCGCTGATACGTGCCGTGCTGGCGGACAGCGAAGCCGAGGTCCCAAGTCCGACCTACTCGCTTGTGCAGATCCATCCGGCGCCGCGATTGACGCTCGCCCATCTCGATCTTTACCGCCTAAACGATGCATCCGAAGCCGCCGAACTCGGCATAGAGGAATTGCTGACCACGGGCGCCGTGCTCGTCGAGTGGCCCGAGCGGATGAATGACGCCGGCATGGCTGACCGGCTCGACATCTATCTTTCAGAAGGCATCGATGCGAATTGCCGCAACATCGAAATTGCGGCTCAGGGTCGCTGGACCGATCGTCTCACGCGCATCCAGGACATCGCTGCGTTTCTCGACACCCACATAGCCCTCAAGTCTCGACAAGTCAGATATCTTCAAGGTGACGCCTCGGCACGTGCCTATGCCCGTATCCACCATGCCAGCGGTTCGCGCATCCTCATGGATTGGCCCGAGCAGCCCGACGGGCCGCCTATTCGCAACGGCCTGCCCTACAGCCGAATCGCGCATCTGGCCGAAGGGACCCGATCATTTTCGAGTGTGCAGGGGCTTCTTGCCGCATCGGGACTACGTGTGCCGGCGATCTATGCGGAAAACCACCGCCACGGTCTCATGCTGATCGAAGACCTTGGAGACGACGTCTTTGCTCAGCGCGTTGCACGGGGCCATGACATGAGGCCGATGTGGCAGGCCGCCACGCAAGCCCTCGTCCACATTGCCGCTATCGATAGCGACCGGATTATGCGGTGGAATGCGTCGCAGGGACGAATTGCGACGATTCGCGATTACGATCTGGGCGCTTTGGAAATTGAAGTCTCTCTGCTAGCCGACTGGTATTGGCCGCTGATGACGGGCGCGGTGATGGGTTCCGCAGTCCGGTCCCACTTCGAAGCGGCCTGGCGGCCTACTCTCGAACAAGTCCTCGCTCTCGGCCCGAAATGCCTGACCTTGCGCGATTACCACTCGCCGAATCTGCTATGGCTCGAAGGCGCCCCACAGGCACCGGCGATGCGCGTCGGACTGATCGATTTCCAGGACGCGTTATTGGGCCACCCCGCCTTCGACCTCGTTTCGCTCTTGCAGGATGCGCGTGTCGACGTTGCGGAAAATCTCGAATCGGAAATGCTCGACCTCTATATCGGCCTTTCGCGCGAGCGCTGGCCCGCATTCGACGAGGCACAATTCCGCTTTGCCTATGCCGCACTCGGCGCCCAGCGCAACACAAAAATCTTGGGTATTTTTGCCAGGCTATGGAAGCGCGACGGCAAGCCCCAATATCTCAGCCATTTTCCCAGGTTATGGCGCTATCTGGAACGCGATCTTGCACATCCTGGCATGGGCGCGCTCAAAGCCTGGTACGATGCGCATTGCCCGGTTTGCGTACGTCGCCAAGCGCCCAATCCTTAAGTCGCACGCGCTCAAGACACAGTGGAGGATCTGACATTGCCAATCGAAACTGCAATGATCCTCGGCGCTGGCCTGGGCACCCGCATGCGCCCGCTGACGGACCTCGTCCCCAAACCCCTCGTGCGCTTGGATGGTCGCGCGCTCATCGATCACGCACTCGACAGATTGTCGGCGGCG
Organism: Pseudomonadota bacterium; assembly: GCA_021813195.1. The sequence continues at coordinate 379 of JAKALI010000573.1, read as the reverse complement.
GGAGTTCGACGAGCGGTTGTCAACGTACACTACCTAGCCGACCTTCTGGAGGCACACCTCAAGACGCGAGCCCACCCTGAAATCCTCGTCTCCGATGAACGCGCCCAGTTGCTCGACACCGGTGGCGGCGTCCTCAAGGCGCTCGCAGTGTTGGGCCCAGACCCCTTCATCATCCACAACAGCGATAGCGCGTGGATCGAGGGGCCGAGTTCGGCAATATCGCGATTGATTGCATCATGGAACGACGCCGAAATGGATTGCCTCATGCTGCTGGCTTTGACGGCGACAAGCATTGGGTATGACGGCCACGGCGATTTCCAGATGACAGCGGATGGGCGGATCCAGCGCCGCGCGGAGCGTCAGGAGGCGCCATTCGTGT
>JAKALI010000031.1 GCA_021813195.1 Pseudomonadota bacterium | reverse complement strand
GCCAGCCACACACGGGAGAAATCCTGCGCCGTCTTAAGGAAGATCAGTGCGACACCGACCAGTGAAAGCGTGATCGCCCAGCCGATGACGATGCGGGGCAACTGTTCGATGAAGGATGAGAAGCGTGACGTCTCGTAGAGACCAACGGCTTCGAACACCGCGATGTTGAAAAGACCTGAAGCGATGAGGACAAAGGCGTAATCACTGTCGCGCATCACGATCGGCTCCGTCACATAGAGGAGCGCGAGCCCAAGACCGGTTAGGGCTACCAGGATCGCATCGATGAGGCGGACGACGCCCGTTAAGACGCGCGGCGAAATGAGCCCGCGCCGGTCGCTCCGGTTGGTATCCATCAAGCTTGGCAGCCGCTTGATGACAGAATATGTCGATTGAGCGTCGACGCCGTCGACGGGGGCAATGGGTTTACCGAGGTAAGCCATGATTGGTATGCCGCTTGTGCTGCTTTCGGGTATTTGGCCCGCAGCAAGCAGGCAGCATGCCAGGACAGGACCACCGCGTGCGCGGCGCCGCTGAAGCGTTAAAAAGACCTTAACGCGACAAGGCGAAGGCGTAAAAATCGAGCACGTCTGCTGTCATGCGATCGACGGTAAAGCGCGCAGCCACAGCCTTTGCGAGCGACTCGACCTCGCGGGAGACATCGTCCCGATTTGATACGGCGCGGCGCATGGCGTCTGCGAGCTGCGCCACGTTCCCCGGCTCGACGAGTTGCACCGGTGTTCCTGCAACCATCTCCGGAATTCCGCCGACGTGGGTGGCAACCAGGGGCAAACGTGCCGCAGCACCCTCCAGAACGATGTAGGGAAAGCTCTCCTTAAGCGAGGGCACCACGAGGCAGCGTCCAAGCCGAAAAGCCGAGCGTGCAGGCATCGCGCCGGTGAAACTGACGAGCCCGTCGAGACCAAGCTCGGTTGCGAGATGGCGGAATTTCGCTTCATCAGGACCGGATCCGACAATGATAGCGCGTGCGGGCCGCTCAGCGTTAAGGATGCGCAACGCGCGAAGCAGCGCATCAACGCCCTTAAGGTCGCGCAGTTCGCCCACGAACAGAAAGTCCGCTGCGCCAGGCTCTGGCGCGTGCGGGGCAAAATCCTCCGGGCTCAAGCCGTTGGGAATGACCCGAAGGGCAATGCCGAGATCCCCAATATGCTGTAAGAACTGCCGCCGCGCATAGTCACTCTCAAAAATCAGCCCTGCCGTCCGACGCGCCAACAGCCGTTCGATGCCGTGATAAATGCGGCCTTCGAGCGAGCGAGGATCAAAATTCAGTGTGCCGCCGTGGGGCGTGTAGAAGGCAGCGACAGGCCGGCCTGCGCTGGATTTGATCTTGGAGGCGGCAGCGCGCGCATAGGCCCCGCCTTTGGCACCGTGGCCATGCACCACGTCCGGTTTCGCCTTCGCAACGTGCTGCGCGACGGCCCGCACGGCGCCGATATCGGATAATCCCGGTCTGCGTCCCATCGGGATCAATGTCACACCAAGTTCGAGGTGAGAGACAGCAGATGCGAGACGCTCGCGCGTCAGCGCATCGCTGGCATTCGAGTCCGCAATGATACCGATCGCATGGCCGCTGCGGGCCTGCTCGCGCGACAAATCGAGCACATGTCGAAACAACCCGCCTACTGGCGCCCGCATGACATGCAGAATTCGCAAGTTCCCTGTCACGACGTCATCCCGGTCCGGTCAATGGCGAGCGTCTGCTCGATGACCGATCGTTATAGGAAGCGCTCGTAAACGAATACCGTATCGCCGGGTTTGACGACGTAATCAGCGGGGGCTTCGATCTGTTCCACAAATCCGTTGGTGCGTCGCGTGATACGGAAGCGCCGGGTGCTCGCGCGGTCCGAGAGTCCTCCGGCGATGGCGATCGCCGTTTCGATGGTCATGCCCGAAACGTAAGGGAATTGCCCCGCATTGCGAACTTCACCGTGAATGAAGAATGGCCGGTTCTGCAGAATGTCCACCGTGACCTGCGGATCGCGCACATAGTCGGTGGCAAGCCGAGTGCGGATCACGACCTCGAGCTTGCGTGTTGTGAGGCCGCGCGCTTTCACCGCGCCGATGAGCGGCACGGTGATGAAGCCATCGTGGTCGACCGTGTAGCCGCGAGACAGGTTGGGCTGGCCGTAGACGAAGACGCGCAACTTATCGCCGGTATCCAGCAAATAGGGCCCATCGGTATCGGCGACCGCTTGGGGTGCGCCATCGAAGCCGGCGGGCAGCAGATGCGGGGCGCCCCATGTTTCGGTCTCGGCGACTTCTATGATCGGCTCGCCGGCGGCACCATCTTGCGGCCCGGTCATGGCGTAGTCGGCAACATCAAATCCTTGACCTCCAGCGCAGCCGGCAAGGAGCGTCGCGAGCAGGACGGGCAGGAGGCGGGCGATCGCAGTTCTGGCGGGACGGACCATTGGTATGTCTTTCTTCGCGCACTCTATGACCCACCCCTTGTATCTGCGCCGGGTTAACAATCGCTCACCATGCGTTTCATTCCGGTCCGTTTAAGGAATTCCTTACCCGTGTCCCGCACTAATACGAATCACTGCGAATTCCGCAGTGCGCCCATCGGAAGATCTGTATAACCCATGTCTAACGCCTCGCCCGACAACATCGATATGGGAGCGGTCTTCAAGACCGTTTGGCGGCGCCTGCCGCACTTGATGATCTTAAGCTGCCTGGCCGGCGGCTTAACCTTCCTCGGCCTGTCCCTGGTCGCCCCGCGCTATCAGTCGGAGGCGCAGCTGGTCGTCTCCGCGAAGGGCGTCTCCAATCCCTTCACCAGCCCGCAGAAAGACGGCGGTGCCACGCCCGATACCGTCAGCGTGCGCATGGATAAGGAGGCGATCAACACGCACGTTCGCGCACTGTCATCTCCGGAGCTGGCTGCTAAGGTTGCCAACGAACTTAAGTTGGCGGACCGTGCCGAATTCAATAGCGCGCTGGGTTCTGTTGACACCCTGGGCCGAATTCTCCGTCTGGCAGGAGTTGGCGCACCGCGTCCGGGGGAAGCCGTCCAGGACCGCGTGCTCGATCGGTACTTTGAGCGTCTCGAAGTATATTCGCCGCGCGAAAGTCGTGCCATCGCGATCCGCTTCACTTCCACGGAACCTCAGCTCTCCGCCGATGTCGCTAACAGTCTGGCAGAGGCCTATCGGCGGCTTCTCGCCGACCAGAGTGTCGCGGAGACCGACGAGGTGCAGAAAGCCCTCGAACCCAAGATCGAAAAGCTCAAGGGTGAAGTGGCGGAGGCGGACGCAGCCGTCGAAAAATTCCGCGGTGAGGCCAATATCTTCAAAGGCGGGCAGGGCGCCACGGGTCTTAATGAGCAGCAGCTGGCGGAGTTAACAGCCGAGCTGTCCCGCGCACAGGCCGCCAAGAGCGATGCCGACGCGCGGACGCGAACCGCTCGTGAACTCATCAAGGCGGGCAGCGGCGAGGCTCTGCCAGAGGTGCAAAAATCACCTCTCATCCAGAACATCGTTCAACAGCGTGTGCGCCTGGAGCGTCAGATTTCAGAACTCTCCGCCACGTTGTTGCCGGGTCACCCGCGCATGCGCCAGCTCAACGCCGATTTGGCTGGGCTAAAAAAGCAAATTGCGGTTGAGGTGGCGAAAGTCGTCGACAGCCTGGAGAAGGAGGCCAAGGCGGCGGCGCTGCGCGTGGAGGCAGTGTCACGGGACTTGAATGACGTGAAGGCGCGCGTCGTCAATACGGGTCCCGACGAGGTGAAACTGCGTCAGCTTGAAAACGAGGCCCGCTCGAAGCGCGCCGAACTCGAACGCCTACAATCGCAATACGAAGCAAACCGGGCCAAGGCAGACAGCCGCGTCGTGCCGGTCGAGGCGCAGATCGTCAGCCGCGCGCGGGCGGCGAGTTTGCCGGTGTTTCCGCGCAAAGGCGCCTTCTCGGGCCTAGCCGCATTTGCGACGTTCCTGTTTGGCCTGGCGGCTGTGGTCACAAAAGCTCTCTTGACGGGTGCGCGGGGCGCGAACTCGGGCCAGATGCCGTTGGCACCGTCCGCCGGTGCGCGTGTGGAGCCCTCGGCCGGAATTGGCGCGACACGAGGCGAGGGCGCACCCGAGCCCCAGCGTGAGAGCTTGCGTTTGCATGATCAACGTCCTGTCGGGCCACACAACCCGCCCGAACCATCTCTCACCATGGCCACGCCAACGGCGGAAACCGACGTCCGCCGCGTAGGGTCGATTGGCGTTCTCGCGCGCCATATCCAGTCAAAGATTTCCGGTGGCGGCTATCGTGTCATGGTGGCAGGTGAGAGCGACATGCTGCGGGTCTTGGGACATGCGCAAGAGCTGGCGCAAGTGATCGCAGAGCAGGGGCAGAGCGTAATCGTCATCGATTGGTGCGAAGTTGATGACGTGGGGAACTCGGAGGGTTCTACTCGGCGCGGCTTGCGCGATCTTCTCGACGGGCTTGCGACATTCGAGGATGTCATCCGCCGGCTGCCCGGCAGCGAAGCGCACATGATGGCGAGCGGCGCGGGATATGCGGACCACAACGACGCCTTGGATTCCGATCGGTTGAATCTTGTGCTGGACGCTCTCGACGAGGCCTATGACGTCATTGTCATCGCCGGCCGCCGGGAAGCAGCGCGCGAGTTCTTCGAAACGATTGAGGGGCGCATTGATTGCGGTGTGACCGTCGCCGACCCGTCTCTTGCGGGAAGTGCGCTGCGTCAGCCGACCGATACCTACCTCGACTTCGAGGTGACGGACATCGACCTCGTTCGCTTCGACCGCGCTCAGCCTCTGTCTGCGGCCGGTCAGCGGATCGCGCGCGCGGGAAGGACGGCGAGCCACGGTGCTGCCCCAGGCGGGTAAGCAAGCCGACCCCGCGCGCAACGTCGCCGCGGTCTCCATTAACCTTGATTGAGCTTCAACAGACCGCATCGTGCTGCTTGGCCGCCACTCGGCTCGAGCTAGCATGAGATTTGAATGATGCGGACCGCGAGCCTGTGGGCCATGGCGCCCCCTGGCAGAGGTGCCTCATCGATGAGCCGAACCAACACAAAGCTGCTGAAGGCTGCGCTAGCGGCGTTGCACTACGCGCGCGCTGACCTCACATTCGGCCGCTTGACCCAGGGTGCCGGCGTCATTTTCATGCTGCATCACGTCGCGCCCACCGGATCTGAGACATTCCACCCCAATCGGATCCTGTCCATCACACCGGAATTTCTGGATCTTGTGATCCGCCAGGTTCTCGCGGCCGGTTTCGAGGTCATATCCCTCGACGACATACCAGATCGTCTGGCTTGCGGCGCTTGCGCCACTCCATTCGCCGCGTTCACATTCGACGACGGCTACCGCGACAACATGCAGTACGCGCTGCCGGTTTTTCGCACGCATGGGCTGCCGTTCACCGTCTATGTACCGAGTTTCTTTCCCGACGGTGAAGCCGATCTGTGGTGGCTGACGCTCGAAGAGGTCGTACGCACAGCCTCGTCGATCACCGCGCGGTTGGGTGAAAGCGAAATGACATTCAGCTGCGTCACGCTTGCTGAAAAAGAGCGCGCCTATCACAAACTCTATTGGGCCTTTCGTAACTTGCCAGAACGCCAGGCACGGGCGGTCATTGCAGCTCTCGCGCAGACGCATGCTGTCGATGGCGCTGCGATCGCCCGCAATATCGTTATGACGTGGGAGGAGGTGCGCGCTCTGGCCAGCGATCCTCTCGTCACGATCGGGGCTCACACCCAGCATCATCTCGCGCTAGCCCAATTGTCCGAGGACGAGGCGCGCACAGAAATCGCGCTCAGCATCGCGCGGCTTGAGCGCGAACTTGGCCAGCCGTGCCGGCATTTCAGCTACCCCTACGGAGATGCGGCGAGTGCGGGTGAGCGTGAATTCCGCCTCGCGCGCGAGGCTGGTGTGCTCACCGCGGTAACGACCCGCAAGGGATTGCTCCACGCGCGTCACGTCAATCAGCTCACCGCGCTGCCGCGTTTGTCGTTGAACGGGGATTATCAGGACGAGCGCTTCGTCAAGGTGCTGTTGTCGGGCGTGCCATTTGCCTTGCGCGATGCCGTAAAGAACCTGCTGGGCGCGCGCGAAGCGGCCTAGCCGCAACACCGCCGTTTAGGTCTGCTGCATCCAGCGAATGATGAGGCCGGCCGGCACCACCCAGGCCAATCCTGCGATGACGTAGTAGAGCAATTCGACTGTTTTGGACGCGTTGACCTGGAGGATCATTGCCGCCACCATCGCCAGGAGCGCATAGACGGTAATAAAAACGAGGAGCACGATTGTGCCGACGAGTTTGCGCGTGCGCGGATGCATGGGAGACGTGCCTTCCTCGGTTGGTCCAAGCTGCGCATCAGTACGCGAGCCGGATCGTTTTGGCGCCGCGCCGCATCGGCGCATTGCTCGACTCTGGCGGAACCGGCTAACAGATAAATAAGCTGCGGTGGCCCTCTGCCGCAGCCCAATCGGGAGCCGATTTGTTGAGGACATGATGACAGCACTGACCGCCCATCGCTCCCTTGCCGCTTCAAGGCCATCGGCGGCCGACCGCGCCGTCGCCGCCTGGCTGTGGAGCGTGGCCGGGCTGGTCCTCGCCATGATCGCTGTGGGCGGGGCGACGCGTCTCACTGAAAGCGGGCTGTCGATCACCGAATGGAAACCCCTGCTTGGTGCCATCCCGCCGCTCAGTGAGGCGGACTGGCAGGAGGCGTTCGACAAGTATCGCCAGATCCCGCAATACCAACTCGTCAACAAGGGCATGAGCCTGGAGGACTTCAAAGTCATCTTCTGGTGGGAATGGGCGCATCGCTTTCTTGGTCGCGTGATCGGGCTCGCTTTCGCGCTGCCCCTCGTCGTCTTTGCTGTGCGCGGCATGCTACGGCAGGGAGCACTTTGGAAGTATGTTGGCGTACTTGCGCTCGGCGGACTGCAAGGGGCGATTGGCTGGTACATGGTCGCCTCCGGCCTCGTCGACCGCATCGACGTCAGCCACTACCGGCTCGCCCTGCACCTGTCGGTGGCCTTTCTGATCTTGGGCGCACTCGTTTGGCTCGCCATGGAGCTCGCGCAGCCGCAGCCTGTCGATCGTGCGGTGCCGGCGAGCGCATCGGTGTGGGCGGCGGCGATCGCGGCTCTGGTCTTCCTGCAGACGGCGCTTGGCGCGTTCGTCGCGGGTCTTAATGCCGGTCTCGTCCATAATACGTGGCCGCTCATGTCAGGAGCTTTCGTGCCCGAGGATCTGCTCGATCTGACGCCGTGGTGGCTGAACTTCGTCGAGAACCCGACCGCCGTGCAGTTCAATCATCGTCTCATGGCGTATGTCGTGGTTGCGCTGGGCATCTGGCACGCTTGGTCGCTGCACCACCGATCCCCAGCTTCAGCGACTGCCCGCTCTGCGCTTGCGCTCGGCGCAGGGCTCGTGGCGCAAATGGTCTTGGGCATCGTCACACTGTTGAATGCCGTACCGATCGCCCTCGGCGTGGCGCATCAAACGCTGGCGGCAATTGTGTTCGGTCTTGCGATCCGCCATCTCTTCCTCGTGCGGGCGAGTAGGTCTGCCGCCCCGGCCAAGGCCCTTGCTTGAGATGGCAGCGGGTCGGTCGGCCGCATGTGGTCCAAGCGATGCGGGCGGACGGAGTTCGAATCAGGCTAAAGGGCGAGCATGGACGCCTATCTCGATCTGCTCAAGCGCGTGCGCACCGAGGGCGTGCGCAAGACGGACCGCACCGGCACGGGGACGCTCAGCATCTTCGGCCATCAAATGCGCTTGGATCTGGGCGCGGGGTTTCCCCTCGTCACGACCAAGAAATTACACGTCAAATCCATCATTCACGAGTTGCTCTGGTTTCTCGCGGGCGACACCAACGTGCGCTATTTGCAAGACAACGGCGTGCGGATCTGGGACGAATGGGCAGATCAAAACGGTGAACTCGGTCCCGTATATGGCAAACAGTGGCGCTCGTGGGCGGCTCCGGATGGTCGCACGATCGATCAGATCGCAGAGGTCGTCCACACGCTCACGACCAATCCCGATAGCCGTCGCATGATCGTGTCGGCTTGGAACCCCGCTGATCTGCCCGACATGGCGCTCGCACCCTGCCACTGCCTGTTCCAGTTCTACGTCGCCGACGGGAAACTCTCCTGTCAGCTCTACCAGCGCTCGGCGGACGTCTTTCTCGGCGTGCCGTTTAATATTGCCAGCTACGCGCTGCTGACGATGATGATGGCCCAGGTCACGGGTCTGAAGCCCGGCGACTTTGTCCACACCTTTGGCGATGCGCACCTTTATCTCAACCACCTGGAGCAGGCGGACGAGCAGCTTTCGCGCACGCCTCGGCCGCTGCCGCAGATGCACATCAATCCGGCGGTTATGTCGATTTTCGAATTCCAGTACGAGGACTTCGTGCTCACGGGCTACGATCCCCACCCCCACATCGCCGCTCCAGTGGCGGTGTGAAGGAGACACATGAACACAGTCATCACCTCCCTCATCGTCGCCGTCGGCCGGAACGGCGTGATCGGCCGCGACGGGCAGTTGCCCTGGCGGTTGTCGTCCGACTTGAAGACGTTCCGTCGCTTGACGCTGGGCAAGCCCGTCGTCATGGGGCGCAAGACGTTCCAGTCGATCGGCCGCCCGCTCGATCAGCGTGACAATATCGTCGTCTCACGCGATCCTGCCTTCGAGCCGATAGGCGTGACCGTGCTGCCCGACATCGCTGAGGCTATGATCCTCGCCCGGGCGCTGGCGCGCACCAGCGGTGTCGACGAAGTCATGGTGATTGGCGGGGCTGCGCTGTTTGAAGCGGCCTTGCCCGAAGCCCACCGCATTTATCTGACCGAAGTGGATGCCGCTCCAGTAGGCGACGTATATTTCCCTGCGCTCGAGCCGTCAGCCTGGCGCGAAGTCAAGCGCGAGGACCTGCCGAAAGGGCCGCGCGACGAGCATCATGCGATACTCCGGGTCCTGGAACGGATTGAAGACTGATCCGATTTGCGCGCCGATCGGCCGACGAAGCCGTGTCACTTGACGCGGGCCGGACCGCAACCACATGACGGCAGCGTCATTTGCGTCGCAGCAGGGCCTAGCCTATAAGCGCTTAAATCCTGTCCTGCTGGCTTGCGACCAGCGGGCGATGCAACTTTCGTGTGCGCATTCTGAGTGGCGCACCTGCGACCTTCCTCATAACCATTGAGAGGCCTGTTCGACGATGCCTTGGAGCAATCAAAGCGGTGGCGGCGGTGGCGGCTGGCGGAGCGGCGGTGGCGGCTCTGGCGGTGGCGGACCGTGGGGCCAGGGGCCAGGCCGCGGGGGCAGTGGTGGGGGCGGTCAGCCCCCCGACCTGGAGGAGCTGCTCAAACGCTCGCAGGACAAGATGAAGCAGGCGATGGGCGGCTCTGGCATCCCCGGGCCGCTGTTGTTCCTGGCGGCGGCGGTGGGCATCGCGGTTGTGGCATGGAATGCCTTCTTTTTCCGCGTCAATCCTGACGAACTCGGCGTCGTGATGCGATTTGGCCAGTACGTTCGCCAGGAGCCCCCGGGGCTGCACTTCCGTCTGCCGTATCCGATCGAAGAAGTGCTGCTGCCCAAGGTCACCCAGCAACGCGTAACGGAGATTGGCTTGCGCACGCAGCAGGCCACTGGCCGTAGCGGTCCGATCGGTGTCACCGATGTGCGCGAGGAGAGCCACATGCTCACCGGCGATGAAAACATCGTCGACATCGATTTTGCCGTGTTCTGGCGCATCCGCGATGCAGCCGATTACCTCTTCAACATTCAGAACCCGGAAAACTCAGTGAAGGAACTCGCCGAGAGCGTGATGCGCGAGGTGGTCGGTAAATCGCGCATTCAACCGATCCTCACCGAGGAGCGATTGAAGGTCGCACAAGACGTCCAAAAACAACTTCAAGAAACGCTCGATCGCTATAAGGCGGGCGTCGTCGTGACCGAGGTGCAGCTCCTCAAGGCCGACCCGCCGGCGGAGGTCATCGAAGCCTTCCGCGGCGTGCAGGCGGCTCGTCTTGAGAAGGAGACCTTGCAGAACCAGGCGACGGCCTATGCCAACCGGGTCGTCAACGAGGCTAAGGGTGAGGCGGAGCGCATCTTGCAGGCCGCCGAAGGCTACAAGCAGCAGACGGTGGCCGAAGCCAACGGTCAGGCTGCACGCTTCCGCAGCGTCTATGAAGAGTATCGCAAAGCGCCGGACGTGACGCGCAAGCGCATGTATCTGGAAACCATGGAACGCATCATGGGTGATACGGACAAGATTATTCTCGATGGCAAGGGCGGCCAGGGTGTGGTGCCCTATTTGCCGCTCGATCAGCTCCAAAGACGAAGTGGAGCCGCCACGGCGGCGCCCGCGAATACGACGACAGGAGGGAACTGATCATGCGCACCTTCCTGGCTTTCTTGTTCGTTCTCCTGCTCGCCGCAGGTGCGGCTCTTTATTCGGCCGCTTTCATCGTTCATCAAAACGAGCAGGCGCTCGTGCTGCGGTTCGGTGAGCCGGTGAACCTCGTGACGAAGCCCGGTCTCAACTGGAAGATCCCGGTCGTTGACACGGTAGACTTCTTCGAGAAGCGAATTCTCGATCTTGATGCCTCCCCGCAAGAAGTGACGGCTCTCGATCAGAAGCGACTGGTGGTCGACGCGTTCGCGCGTTATCGCATCACCAACGCGCTCGAGTTCTATAAAACCTTGCGGCACGAAGGCGCCGTGCGTTCGCGGTTGGGCCCGATCATCGAGTCGGCGCTGCGCGGTGTCTTGGGCGGTGTGACGTTCACCGACATCGTGCGCGACAAGCGCGATGAGCTCATGCAGCGTATCGCTGCGCAGGTCAATCAGCAGGCTTCGGCGTTAGGTCTGGAGATCGTGGACGTGCGCATCAAGCGCGCCGATCTGCCGGAGCAGAACGCAAAGAGCGTCTTCGACCGTATGCGAGCCGAACGTGAGCGTGAGGCGGCCGAGTTCCGCTCGCAAGGCGTTGCCGAATCGAACCGCATCCGGGCGACGGCCGATCGCGACGTCACGGTCATAAAGGCCAACGCCACGCGGCGCGGCGAGGAACTGCGCGGTGAGGGCGATGCGGAGCGCAACCGCGTCTTCGCCGATGCGTTCGGTAAGGATCCGGATTTCTTCGCCTTCTACCGATCCATGCAGGCCTATGAGGCCGCCATCAAGTCGGGGGATACGCGCCTGGTGCTGAGCCCGGATTCGCCGTTCTTCCAGTATTTCAACGATCCGACGGGGGCGAGCCGTCCGTGATTGCGCGTGGGCGCGCACCATGAGCGACCTTGCTGTTGCTGTCGGGTTGGTGCTGGTGATCGAGGGGCTACTGTGGGCGCTCGCGCCAGACGCCGCGCGGCGGATGCTGGAAATCGCAAGCGAGACGCCGCCTGCCACGATGCGCACATTCGGATGGGCGGCCGTGGCAGCTGGCGTGTTCATCGTTTGGATTGTCCGGGGTTGACCGATGGGCTTCGCAGCTTGCGGTCGCCTTGCGTGACAGTATGCTGGAGAGATCCGCTCGGTCTGAGACCTCTCGAGCAGGGCGCTGGCATGATCCGGGCCCGGACAACTCGCAGCGCGATCAATGAGGAAACGACAGCATGCGCGTAATGGCAACGATCTGGTCAGGATTGCGAGTGGGTGCGGCCGTCGCGCTAATGGTGGCAAGTTTCGCATCGCTCGCAGATCGTGCGCATGCGTTCCGCGACGGACCGCAATCATTAGCACCACTCGCAGAGCGCTTGTCGCAAGCCGTCGTGAACATCTCGACGACGCAGGTCGTAAAGGGCGTCGACGGCATACCCCTTCCCAATGTGCCCAAGGGTTCGCCCTTTGAAGATTTTTTTGAAGACTTTTTCAACCGCCGGGGCGGGCGCTCGCCCCACATGGATCGCCGGCAATCCTCTCTCGGTTCTGGTTTTGTGATCGACGGCACCGAAGGCCTGATCGTGACCAATAATCACGTCATCGAAGGCGCCGACGAAATCATCGTCAATTTTCACGATGGCTCAAAATTGAAGGTCGACAAAGTGGTGGGGCGAGATCCGAAGGCGGACATCGCTCTTCTCAAAGTGACCCCGCAGACCCCGTTGAAGGCCGTTCCGTTCGGCTCCTCCTCGATTATGAAGGTCGGTGACTGGGTGCTGGCCATCGGCAATCCCTTCGGGCTCGGCGGCAGCGTCACGGTCGGAATCATTTCCGCCAAGCAGCGCGACATCAATGCCGGCGCTTATGACGACTTCATCCAGACCGATGCTGCGATCAATCGCGGCAATTCGGGCGGTCCTCTTTTCAATATGGATGGCGAAGTCATCGGTGTGAACACCGCGATCATTTCGCCGACAGGCGGGTCGATCGGCATCGGCTTTGCCATTCCATCAGACACGGTGCAAACCGTTGTCGCCCAGTTGCGCGAATTCGGCGAGGTGCGTCGAGGCTGGCTCGGGGTCAAGATCCAATCGGTTTCGGAGGACCTCGCGGAGAGCCTCGGCGTGGCTGGTAATGCCGGCGCCCTGGTTTCTGTCGTCACGCCCGGTAGTCCCGCCGATAAGGGCGGGATCAAGTCCGGGGATGTGATCTTGAAGTTCGACGGCAAGGACGTCACCACCATGCGCGGGCTGCCAAAACTGGTGGCCCAAGCGCCAATCGGGCAAACGGTCGACGTGGAAGTCCAGCGCGGGGGGGCCCGCATGACGCTGAAGGTCGAAGTAGGGCGGCTGGAAGACGAGGAGTCCCAGCCTTCACCCGCCGCGGGCAGCCAAGAGCAGAAAAAGGAGGAACCCGCAGCGGAGGTCATCGCAGGCCTGACACTCACCCCGCTCAGCGATGAGCTGCGCGCGCAGTTGGGTCTCGAGGCGCGCCTCAAAGGTCTCATCATTACCAAAATCGATCCGGACAGCGCTGCCGCCCAGAAAAATTTGCGCGTGGGCGATGTGATTTCCGAAGCCCAGCAAGAACCTGTTCAGTCGCTTGCCGATCTTCAACGCGCCATTGACAAGGTGCGAACAGCGGGCGGCAAACAGGTTCTGCTGCTCGTGGAGGATGCGCGCGGTGACACCCGGTTCGTCGCGCTCCCTTTTTGAAGCCACAGCGCGTGATCGATAATAGCCACCCGGCAGCGTGGCGCTGAAACCTGGAGTAGCTTACACGTGTCGGAACGCCATAGTCTTCTCGATACGATTCTCGACAGCTTCGTGCCCATTCATCCCGATGGACACAAATTCATCGCCGTTGGCCTATTGGCGACATTGCTTGGATTTCTGCTGTGGGATCCAATCGGATGGCTGATGGCCGGGCTGACGGCATGGGTTGCCTACTTTTTTCGCGATCCCGACCGCGTGACGCCGTTACGCGACGGTCTTGTCGTTTCTCCGGCCGATGGCAAGGTATCGGCGATCGAGACCGTGCGTCCGCCGGCGGAGTTGGGCTTGGGCGAGGAGCCCCGCACGCGCGTGTCGGTGTTCCTGTCGGTGTTCGATGTCCATATCAACCGCGCGCCGGTCGCCGGCCGCATCACGCGCTCTGTCTATATTCCCGGGGCTTTTCTCAATGCCGCGCTCGACAAGGCGAGCGAAGATAACGAGCGGCGCGCGATCGTGATCGAAATGGCCAATGGGACCAAAATCGGCGTCGTTCAAATCGCGGGGCTCGTTGCGCGCCGCATCGTGACGTTTTCCGCGGAAGGCGATACGCTGGGTGTTGGCGAGCGCTTCGGCCTCATTCGCTTTGGTTCGCGTGTCGATACGTATCTGCCGGTCGGTGTAACGGCACTCGTTGCGGTGGGACAGCGTGCGATCGCCGGCGAAACAGTGTTGGCGGATTTGAAATCGGGCGAGGTCGAGCGGGAAGCCCGGCGCACATAGAGCCGCGCGTTCGCGAGGCTTTGGCCACTCGAACACGAGCCAAAGGCAGCTGGAGGTGCGTATGGATCCCGCACTACCCGACATCGAAGCCGACATCTCGCGCCGCCGCCGGCGGCGGCTGTTCAATCACGCGCGCATTCCCGTGCGCATGCTCGTGCCAAATTTTTTCACGTTGCTCGGCCTATGTGCTGGCCTGACTTCCATTCGCATGTCGATTGAAGGCCGCTGGGATTTGGCATTAGCGGCGATCGTTTTTGCGGCGCTGCTGGACGGGATTGACGGTCGCGTCGCCAGGCTTCTGAAGGCCTCTTCGCGCTTTGGCGCGGAACTCGACAGCCTTGCTGATTTCGTCAATTTTGGTGTCGCGCCGGCGGTGCTGATCTTCACCTGGGGACTTGGCGACGCCAAGAGCATCGGCTGGATCTGCGTGATGATTTTCGCGCTCGCCTCAGCCTTACGACTTGCCCGCTTCAATGTCGCGGTGGATGAGGAGAAACCACGCTGGCAGTCGAACTTCTTCATCGGCATGCCGACACCAGCAGCGGCCATCGTGGTGCTCTTGCCATTTTACCTTGCCACGCTTGGCCTCGACCCGCGTGGCGCGCGTTTCCCTATGACGCTCGTGCTCATTTACACGGTCGTCATTGCTGCGATGATGGTGTCGACCATCCCGACCTATTCCGGCAAGCTCCTTGGAGAGCGCATACGGCGCGAATGGGTTTTGCCGTTATTCGTTCTGGCGATCGGCCTGGTTGCCTGCCTGGTAACGTATCCCTACGAGACACTCACCATTGCCAGTCTCGGCTATCTCGCTCTCATTCCGCTGAGCTGGAAGCGCTTTCTTGCCAAGGAACAGCAGAGCGGTGAGGCCGGGGCGGCACCGCAACCGAGCCAGCCGATGTCGGCCGGTGGATCGGTCACCGCGGCCGTGGCTGGTCCTGCTGGCGACGAGGGCTCACCCAAGTCGGGCGCGGATGCTTCGAGGATCGTTGATTTTCGCCAAGCCGACGGCGGCCGCTAGACTGCAATGGCACGGATCGCATCGATCCGACAGCCGCTCGCCGCTGCACGGTTCGGACGCCAGCTAGCGGTTTCCAGTCGGTCGCAAAAGGCGATCACGCAGCGACTGGCGCTGGGATGCGGCGTCCGCCTGAGGTAAAGCCGGCCGCGATGGTGCCATCGCTGGCTCCGGTGCCCCACCGGCGGACGACACGTCGCGACGAAGAAACCCTTGCCCCACGGGACGTGCCGTGGCGTGCGGTTCTGCAGGACTCGGTGGGGTTTCCCGGCGCAGGAGGTGAGATGCCACGCGCGCCGATGACTGTTCTGTTGAAGATTGGGGCGGCTGCGACGGCGCGGCCTCGGCAGTCTGGCGGTTAGCCGATCCAAGACCCATGGCATCCGCCATCATCGCGGCTTGCTGAGCTGCATCGAGGGCTTGGCCCATGCCGGCGGATCGCCAACGCTCCACGACCTGTTCCAGGAAGCCCTCATCGCCGATCGACTTCTGCCACTTTTCCGAGAACTTGGCGGTCGACGATCGCGGCAATTTGTTTTTCGGCAACTCATCGAACTTGATGCGCACCGGAAGCGCCACGCCGTCACCGAATGCAATGGCTTCGCGCTGACCGAGCGCGGAGAGGAATTCGAGCAAGCCCGAGCCTGTGTCCGAAATGGCCGACGTCACGATCGCCTGGTCTCGGTCATTGGACATTCGAAGTGCGAAGACCGTATTGCATTGTGAGAGGATCGTTGGATCGATCTCCGCAGGCCGCTGGGTGACGATGCACAGCGAGGCACCATATTTGCGGCCCTCCTTGGCGATTTTTGCAATTGCGCGCTTACAGGGCTCGAAGCCGAGATTTGGGTTCAGCGGCACATAGCGGTGGGCCTCTTCGCATACCAACGTCACGGGCACCTGACCTTCGCTCCACAAGGCAAAGTCGAAGGTCATGCGGCAAAGCACGGAGACGACCACATTCACGATTTCGGTTGGAATGCCTGTGAGTTCCAAAATGGTGATCGGCTTGCCTTGCACTGGGACGCGGAAGATGCGCGAGAGCACTTGCGTCATGCCGTCGTAAACGGTGAGCGAGCCGAACATGAAGGCGTAACGCGCATCTTGCGAGATGGTGTCGATGCGCGCCCTGAGATTGCGATAAGGCGCTAAATCACGCTTGTTCTCCAGCTTGCCCATGCGCTCGTCGATGAGGCCGGTCAAGTCCGATATGCGGTAGGGGACGGGCGTGTCGACGGTGAAGCGCGCATGGTCGATGACGCCGCGACGCAGCTTCTGGTTATCGGCGGCGCGGCCCGCGCTGTATCGGCTCTTGGCCAGCGGGATCAGTTCCTGCAGGATCTCGATTTCCTGCTTGCGCTCCGGATCCCCGACCAAAACCTCGACCGCTTCTTCAAAATTGAGCAGCCACAACGGAAGCTGCATGTTCCATGGGCTGATGACCTCGGCCCAATCGCCAAAGGCGGTCGCATATTCATTGTGAGGATCGAGCAGGACGATGTGCGCGGCAGGGTGCTGTTCGAGGATCGAGCGCAAGATCAAAGCCGTCGTGCACGATTTTCCCGTTCCTGTTGTGCCCAGAATGGCAAAGTGCTTGCCGAGCAGATCGTCGACGCGTACGCGGGCTGCGATCGAGGGATCCTGGCGGATGCATCCGACTCGGACAGAGCGCTCATCCGTTCCGCAAAATGCCAGTGTCAGTTCTTCTTTGCTTGCGACTCGGGCGCGGTCACCGAGGCCGGGATAGACTGTAACGCCGCGGTTGAATGTGGCTGCTGACCCAGCTTGGCCGCGCCAAAGCTCGCCGACGAGACCGAGTTCGGCGATCCAGATCTCCTGATCGCCATCGCGCTGAGAGGGGACCGGCACACTCAAGGCTGAGACGATAGCCAGCACGATTGTATTCGCCGTATCGATGGCGAGCAATGTGCCCATTTCGGGACGATCTGTGAGTTTGCGGATCTTGCCTTCAGGCGGGCCATCGAGCATGACGATCGCCTTGGATCCGGTGACGGAAACGATGCGGCCGATGGATCCATCCAACTGGGCCAAGGCCGAACCGCCAGCGGTCATCATCGATTGCATGGGTGTACCCTAGGACCTTTGATCGTTACGTGGTGCGGCCGCCGAACAAGGCTTCACGAGCCTCCGGCACAGAAATGCGTTCCGCGGAGGGGAACAAAACCACCACTTCCGTGCCCTGACCTTTGGTGCTGTTGATTTTGATCTGGCCGCCGTGCAGTTCGACCAGAGCCTTGGCAATCGGCAGCCCCAGGCCGGCACCCTCGCGCCAGCGCGTGCGCGAACCATCGA
>JAKALI010000572.1 GCA_021813195.1 Pseudomonadota bacterium | reverse complement strand
TCCTTGGTCCGCTTGCTATTTACGTCGCCACGTCGCGACTGGGCGCAAAGTACGACGTGCCGCTGATGCGCTGGTTCGCCCTCGGTCAGCATCGCGGCTGCCACTATCTCGATATCGGCCGCAACACTGGCGGCTCACCACCCGTTGCCAAACCGATCAACACACTGACCTGAGGGGAACGCACATGGCGCGCTATGATCTTGTCGTGATTGGCACGGGCCCAGGCGGCTACGTGGCCGCCATCCGCGCCGCGCAGCTGGGGATGACGGTTGCTGTTGTAGAGAAGCGCGCCACGCATGGCGGTACGTGCCTCAACGTGGGCTGCATACCCTCTAAAGCTCTGCTTCACGCCTCTGAAGCCTACGATGAGGCTCGCCACGCATTCGCCCGCATGGGCATCGATGTTCGCCCCAAGCTTGATCTGGAGCGCATGCTCGCCTTCAAGGACGAGGGCGTGAAGGGCAACGTGGAGGGCGTCGCCTACTTGTTGCGCAAGAACAAGATCGAGAGCTTCCACGGCACCGGACGCATCCTGGGTGCCGGCAAGGTCGGCGTGACCTTCATCAATGGGGAAACGACCGAATTGGAAACGGGCGCCATTCTCATCGCGACTGGGTCGGACATCGCTCGCCTGCCCGGGATTAAGATTGACGAAAAGCGCGTGGTCTCATCCACGGGCGCGCTCTCTTTTAAGAGCGTGCCCGAGCGCCTGCTCGTCATTGGCGCCGGCGTCATCGGGTTGGAATTGGGATCGGTGTGGCGGCGTTTGGGCTCGAACGTGCTCGTGGTCGAATTCCTGGATCGCATCTTGCCGGGTATGGATGGAGATGTCGCCCGGTCGTTCCAGCGCATGCTGGAAAAACAAGGCATGTCATTCCGGCTCGCGACGAAAGTGACATCCGTTACGCCGGACGACCGTGAACTCGCGATCATGATCGAACCCGCGCAGGGCGGAACGTCGGAACGACTGACCGCCGATGCTGTGCTCGTCTCGATCGGCCGCATCCCCTACACGGACGGCCTCGGCCTTGCCGAAGCTGGCATCAAGACTGACGCCAAAGGCCGCATCGAGGTTGATGCCCGCTATCAGACATCACTTGCAGGTGTGTACGCCATTGGCGACGTCATCGCCGGCCCGATGCTCGCACACAAAGCGGAAGATGAGGGGGTCGCGGTCGCAGAATTGCTCGCCGGTCAAGCCGGTCACGTCAATTACGACGTCATTCCGAATGTGATTTACACATCTCCTGAAGTGGCCTCAGTGGGGCGCACCGAGGAGGACCTGAAAGCCGCCAAAATCTCTTACAACGTCGGCAAGTTCCCGTTGACGGCCAACGGGCGAGCCAAGGTCAATCGCACGACCGATGGTTTCGTTAAAATTCTGGCCGATGCAGAAACCGACCGCGTTCTTGGGGTCCACATCATCGCACCGCATGCCGGTGAAATGATCGCCGAAGCGGCTGTGTTGATGGAATTCGGCGGAGCCGCAGAAGATCTTGCCCGCACGTGCCATCCCCACCCGACCTTGACCGAGGCCGTGAAAGAAGCCGCGCTGGCCGTCGCCAAGCGTCAACTGCACATGTGACGGTTGAAACCCAAAGCGCTGCAAGTCCGATCAATGGAGCTCAACCGCCGCCTGAGGCTCAGTTCGCACGAAATCTGACGCGCGAGACGGTATCGCCGCCATCCCTTCCAAAGCCGTATCGATGCGGCGCAACTCTTCAAGCACATCGCGCAAACGCGCGGAAATCTGCCGCGAGAAGTGCTCAGCCAAGCCCTGGTCCTCGATCATCTGCTGGTGGACCTCTTCACGCGCGATGCGCAGCGCCTTGACGGGACTGGTGGCAATAATGGTGGACGCCGGTTCAGTCTCGATCAACATCGCCATTTCGGCCACGATCGAGCCCGTGGGAATACGCCGCGCCGTGTCGTCGGATGGGCTATTGGATACACACACCGCCTCGCCTGAGACAATGACAATCGCGCTATCAGCGATTTCATTATCGCGCACAAGGACATCGCCGGGCTTATAGACCACCCGATAGGCCCGTCGTGCGATCTCTGTAATTTGCAGCGGCGTGAGCCCTTGGAATATCTCCAGCTGCAAAAGCGGTTTGACGAACGCATCGATGGCCATGCTTCCAAGTCCCCTCGTCGAACACATGCGCAGGGCTGAGGCTGAGCCCGCGAACCAAACGCTCGGCTGATTCGCCGGGCCCGGTCCAGAGGGGGTGTTGGCGACTTGGGGATGAGGTCGGATGGATTTTTTGAAAAAACTACAAAACAGTTATGGCACGAGTTTGTAACCGCCGGTCTCCGTGATCAGGATTTCCGCGTTCGACGGGTCTTTCTCGATTTTCTGACGCAAGCGATAGATGTGGGTCTCTAACGTGTGTGTTGCGACACCAGAATTGTAACCCCACACTTCGGTCAGCAACAATTCGCGAGGCACGACCTTATCGCCTGCGCGATAGAGGTATTTGAGGATCGACGTCTCCTTTTCGGTCAGGCGGATCTTGGTCCCTTTCTCGTCGACCAGAAGTTTGCCCGCCGGCTTGAAGGAATAGGGCCCGATCGTGAAGACGGCGTCCTCGCTCTGCTCATGCTGGCGCAGTTGGGCGCGTATGCGTGCGAGCAGCACGGCAAACTTGAACGGTTTGGTCACGTAGTCGTTGGCGCCGGCATCCAAACCCAGGATCTGGTCAGCGTCAGAGTCATTTGCCGTCAGCATAATGACCGGCGACTTGAAGCCCGCCTTGCGCAATTGCTTGACCGCCTCGCGACCATCCATGTCGGGCAAATTGACGTCGAACACGAGTAGGTCGGGCTTGTCCGCCTTGGCGCGCTCGATGCCACTTGTTGCCGTGTTGGCATCGGAAACTTCGAATTCCTCATATAGCGCAAGCTGGTCCTTCAGGGAGCCGCGCAAATCCTCGTCGTCGTCGACAAGCAGGATCTTGCGTGCGGTCATAATCTTCCTCTCGATGCTGGCAAACGTCGCGGGCGCCCTTCAAGACGCATCATGCAGAAGTGATGTCACCTGCCTTGCTGCGCAATCTCGACGATCGGGCCGACGCTCATGGTAGATAGGGAGTTGTTCCGGCAGGTCCAATGCCATGCCGGACCCGCCGAGGAAAAGATGACAACGCGGCCCCCACGTCAACTGTTCGTGAGATCACGACCCGGAGCGCGCACCCACGGCCTGCTGGAGTTGGCCGGCCGGACGTTCCGATGCGCGTTGGGCCGCTCGGGTATCCGGGTGCTCAAACGCGAAGGGGACGGAGCGACACCGGCCGGACCGCTGGAGATCGAGAGCGTCTTTTATCGGTCCGATAAGGTCTGCCGGCCGCGCACGTTGCTGCCCATTCGACGTATCACCCCGCGCGCGGGATGGTGCGATGCACCAACGGACCGCAACTACAACCGGCCTGTGGTGCATCCCTATCCCGCTTCGGCGGAGCATCTCTGGCGCGCCGATGATCTCTATGACCTTGTCGTGGTCCTCTCCCACAACCGACGACCACGCCGGCGCGGCTGCGGCAGTGCTGTGTTCTTGCACATCGCAAGGCCGGGTTTCGCGCACACCGAAGGCTGCGTTGCCATGCGGCACGACGATCTCATGCGCTTGCTTGGGCGACTGAGACCGGGCGATAAGCTCTGCATCCTGCCGTGACTCGGTCGTAATTCAACTCGCTCGCAAACAACCCCGAAGACCGCTAAAGAAAGCTGTAGGGATCGACATCAATGGTCAGGCGCAAGTCGCCTCTTGGCTCTGGGATTGC
>JAKALI010000571.1 GCA_021813195.1 Pseudomonadota bacterium | reverse complement strand
AGTCGGCGAATTGGTCGCCGCCTACTATTCCGCTCATTTGGTTATCCCTACCGTTTTCGGCGCGCTTTCGGAAGCGCTCAAAACCCAAACGAATCCCATTCTCCAAGCCGCGCTTGAACGCGCACTCGCCGCTTTCGGAACGGGCAAGCTAACCGAAGACGTTTTGGATCAGCTCGAACAGGAAGTCCACAATCCTTATCTTTCGCAGTTTGCCTTTATCTTGCGCCACGCCTCAGAGTCGAATCAGAAGGAAATCTTGAACACCTTGCGGGACTTGGCAAGTCGCTTGGATCAACGCAAGCGACTCAAGGATCGCTCAAAAGTGGCGTTGGCCCTCGTCAGCGGTACCGTACGTTTCTTGCAGGCGGCGAACGGGGCGGTGATGGCACTGGCCGTGCTTGCTCCGTTCTGGTGGGATTTTTATTCGTCGTCGATTTCACATCAATCCTTGCTGATGATTGGTGGAACGATTGCGTTGTTGGGCTCCTGGTACTTCGAGAACCAACTGACTCAGTTGCGGGAGCGCGTGCTGTGAGCCAGCCCACGAACAAACTCGCCGACGAGATTGTTCGACTCGTCGAGATCAATCGTACGACAATCAATGCACTCAACTACGGCGATGTCATCTTCAGAATCCATCAGGGTCGCTTGGTCGAGGTGACCGCCTCGGAAACCCTGAAACTATCGGCAGGAATGCAATTATGCCCTCTTGGATTGAAAAACGAGACGAAGCATTGTTGACTCGGGCAGAAGCCGGACTTATACTCTGGGCAGATGGCGCTGGTAAGGCAAACCTGTTCAGAGGAGAACACAGCTCATGAAATGTATCTTTGTTGTTTTAAGCGCATGGCTGATGCTTGCCGCATGTGCACCAACGCCGACTGCGACACCGTTTCCAACCGCGACGGTGTCTGTGACAGCGACGCCGTCGCTCACAGCAACCCCAACGATGCAACCAACGGCTACCACGACTCCAACAATTACCCCAACGCCGAGAGCCAGCGCAGTCCTAGCTCAATCCGGCGCACTTTACAGCGGACCAGGCAACGTGGGCTACCATGAACTGATTCAACTGAGTGCGGGTACGGCGATCTATCCGCTGGGAATCTACCATGATTTTGTCAAGGCAGCGGTTCCCGCGCCGAGTCACGAAGTCACCGGCTTTATAAGGAAAGAGCTGCTGACTAACGTGCCAAGTAGTTTACCGGACCTCCAAATCAACGAGATACCTTGGGAGCCGCTCTTCCTTCCAGCTTGCTCGCCCGGTGTGTTTGACCCGGATACAAATTCGGTTACCTTTACCAACTCTGGCGATGGCTATTACGACAACGAATCGAACGCCCTGACACTGCAAGACCCGTTGCGGGTTAGGATTGATGGAATGGTGGTGAACGGTGCGTCGTTCGGGTCGGTTAAGATACTTGGCATCCCTGAATCCCAAGATGTTTGGTGGAAAGGTATTACTCGACTCGACATTACCTACAACAGGGGGAGCTATCTGCTCGGGATTCGGGACGGTTCATCAGAGAACTTCGCGGCGTCGATACCGATAGCGCTCAGAACCTCGGATCCGATTCAAATCGTCTTCGATCAGCCCGAAGGAAAGAGTTTCGCCGTGCTCGACGGGAAGGGGCTTGAATTGAAGCGTGTGGATTTGACCCAAATGTCCACCTTACATCTGCCCAACGGCCTTTTCCCGGAGCGCAAAGTCTATATTGGCACTAGCACTTCGCCCCATTCATCGCTCGTGATCGCCGGACTCGCCGTGGAAACCACTCCAGATGGGCTTTGGCAAGATCAAGCGGATCCAGGAAGCGGATTGGTTGGGTTAGCGAAATCGCACTCCCTCACGCTGGGGACCGAGTTCTCGCTTTACAGAACCATGGACCAGCGTTACTGTCAGATCATGCATCGAGATTTCAATGTTGTAGTGTTGAGCGAATTCTCATGGAAGAACCTTTGGTTGGGTCCCGGAAAATACGATTTCGGTCCAATTGACCAAGCCGTGGACTATGCCAATCGTCAGGGATGGCGTGTCCGCGCTTCGCACCTGGTCTGGGGCGCCGTCGAATCCAATGCAATTCCGGACTGGCTCTTGAATGGCCATTTCCGCGGGACGAATACATTCAGGTCCTGGAGCAACATGTCAAGACCGTGGTAGGGAGGTATCGTGGGAAGGTTCAGGAATGGAGCATTGCGAACGAGACGTCGAGTCGGTCCTTCTGGAAAGGCGCGGATTTCTGGCTGGATAAGATAGGACCGGACTATGTCGAGATGGCATTCCGATGGGCGCGGGAAGCAGACCCCAATGGCGTACTAATATTCAATGACAATAACAACGAGAGCCCGCGGGACGGAGACACGCAACGAATCATTCAGAAGATGTACGACACCGTCAAAGCTCTGAAGGCGAAGGGGGTGCCGATCGATATCGTGGGAATGCAAATGCACCTCCTGCTGAAATACAGCAGCCCGATTCCACCGCAAGAAGCGGATGTCGTTCAAACCATGAAAAAATTTGCCTCGTTAGGAGTAAGAATCTACATTACCGAGTTCGATGTGGATCTCACGAACAAGGGAGGCACACAAGCCGAGAGATGGGCGTATCAAGCGCAATTATATCGGGACATGCTGCGTGCTTGCCTAGAATCAGGGGTGTGCGATAGTTTTACGACGTGGGGAGTTTCCGATTCGACATCATGGATTACGTGTTCGTCTCCTGGATGTGTCAATGAGCCGAACGCCGAGCCGTTGATGTTTGACAAAAACTTCCAGCCCAAACCGGCGTACTTTGCCGTGCGCGATACCCTCGCGGGCACCCCGATGAATACTCCGACGCCCAAACCGTGAGTCGACGCGACCCTTGGATTGAAAGGGGAAGCCGGGATAATGACAGACCAAATGCCAGCAGTCTCATGATTGACAATCGCTAGTCAAACAATCTAAGCAGTTCGAGAGTATCTCTCTCCTCTCTGGCTAGATCAGCCAACAGGTGTGAACCTGTTGGCTTTTTAATTTCCTCGAACAAGGAATCGTCAATGAGCGAGATCATAGTTCGCACAATTTTGATCAGCAGCGCGTTTAGCGCCGCGTTCTTCGGACTGTACGCGGCCCTGAACGCGGCAAGCCAAATCATCCAGCGCGTCGTGCTCTTGAGAACGCCGGCGTGGAAGCGTTTCTATCAAAAGAAACCAACCGAGACAAGACTGAAAGACACGGTCGACCAACTGCCCTGGGAAACCTGGCGACTCGTCGCCGGAATTATCGGCGTCATTGCGCTGATATTTGTCCTCTGGGGCACGGAGTATGTGTACGGTGCAGTATTTGGTTTGGGGGCGGCCTACATCCCATCTTTCGTGCGTCGCCAGATGAAAGAGAGCGCGCGCTGGCGTCTGCGTCTCGAAGTGCGTGATTTCGTCGCCGAGCTGCGCTTGGCGCTCGCGCTCAACGTCACGGTATCGCAAGCACTCGAACACATCGCCGACCGGTCGCAGCAAGTGAAAACGCCGTTCAACGAACGAGTGCGCCATCACGTCGAACGCACCCTGCGCATGGAAGGTCCCGAAAAAATGCTCGAAGCGCTGGCGCAAGACTTCGAGTCCGAGGATTTGCGGAAACTCCTGGTGCTCGTGCGCGCGGCGCTCCGCGGCGGCATGTCGCTGGCGGAAGCGCTCGCGCAAAGCGCCGATTCGATCGCGCAAAGTATTGTCACGAGCGCTGAACTATCTATCGAAGAAATGCCGACCAAGTTGATTCTGCCCATGCTTTTTGCGCTTTTTCCGACGATC
>JAKALI010000570.1 GCA_021813195.1 Pseudomonadota bacterium | reverse complement strand
GACGCTTGAGTACGAGCACCGCGCCGCCCAGTTTGCGATTCAAAACCTTCGCGACGCCCAGGAAGATATTCTCAACGCCTTCTTTAGCGTTGCAGCGGCCGGTTTCGGCGAACGCGCCTTCAAATTGAAACCGCAGCTCGCGACGGTCGCCTCGTGGGTGGGCTACGATCTCGATGGACGCACCGACATTAAGTGGATTCATTCATTCGTTTTGAAGCTCCAGGAGAAGTGCATGGCGCTCTCCGACATCCGCACGCGCTTTTTGGCCCTCAAGCATCGTGTCGGAGACAGTGCCGAGATCCAGCGTCTGGGTCGGCAGATCACCGGTAAGCTCGACTTGGCCATCGCCGCAGCCGAAAAGCAGCATGAGGCTCTGAAGGAGGCCGCAGCCGGTAATCGGCCGCTTGTGGAGGCCGCCAATATCATCTCCGAAGCCGATCCGTACGACCTTGTCTCAACGGAGCCGATCGTCAGCCTGCTCGATCAACTGATTGATGCCGTTCCCCAGCCCCAGTCAAAGCGCGAAATTGCGGCTCTGGCGACGTTGTTCCAAAATACGGGTCTCGGCACCTCGCACATTCATGTGCGCGTCAATGCTGTGCAGTTGAACAACGCCTTCCGGGCTTTCGTGCATGAGCCATGGACGCGCGATCTCTCTGAGCGCCAGGCACTGGCGCGCATCGTTGAAATGATCCGCACTGTCGGTCGTGAGACGGTCAACTTTGATTCTCTGGATCAGGAAACCGCGACCGCCATTCGCCAATTCATTCTTATCGCGCAGATTCACAAGCACATCGATCGTGACACACCGGTCCGCTACTTGATTGCGGAGTGTGAGAGCCCTGCGACGGTGCTCATTGCACTGTTCTTCGCCAAGCTGTTTGGTGTCGAGAAGATCGTCGACATCTCGCCGCTCTTCGAAACACCGGCCGCAATGGAAACAGGCGCACGCGTGATCGAACGGCTGCTGGAGGAAGAAGCTTATCGGGACTATGTGCGCGGTCGAAAGCGGCTATGCATCCAAACAGGCTTCTCGGACGCCGGACGCTTCATCGGGCAGATCGCGGCCACGTTATCTATCGAGCGTCTGCACGAAGAGCTTGCCGAGGTAGTCGGCAGCTTCGAGCTTGAAGGGGCGGAGCTGCTCATCTTCTCGACGCACGGCGAGTCTATGGGTCGCGGTACGCACCCCGGGCACATGTCGCAGCGGTTGCGCTACGTCTTGTCGGATAAGGCACGCCGCAGGTTTGCGGATGCCGGAATTCCCTTGAAGCACGAGACCAGTTGGCAAGGCGGCGACGGCTACCTCTACTTTGCCAATCGGGCGCTTGCCGCGCGTGGCCTCGCCACGGTCATCATGGACGGTGAGGTTCCCGAGAAAGTCGAAGATCCGTTTTACGACGACACCAACCTTGCGCTTGATTTTCTATTGCGGTTGCGGGGCTTCCAGCAGCGCCTGTTCGCCCACCCGGGCTACCGCGCGGTGCTCGGCGCCTTTGGGCCAAATCTTTTGTTCCGTACCGGCTCGCGCCCAGTGAAGCGGCAGATGGAAGGGCTCTCATCAGTCGATCGTGGCGACCCTGCCCGTATGCGAGCGATTCCCAATAACGCCATCCTGCAGCAGTTCGGCTATGTCGCCAACGTTGTGGCCGGGATGGGTGCTGCGGTCGGTTCGGAGCGTGATCGGTTTGTGGAGTTGGCCCGCACCTCACCGCGTTTGCGTGCGCTGATGGAGATGGTGGCCCGAGGCAAGACGCTCTCTAGCCTCAACGCCATGGGCGGCAACGCAATCGTGTTCGATCCGGGATTCTGGGCAATGCGCGCTTCGTGGGGCCGCGAGCCGCATATCGAGCCGGCGCTCCGCAGTCTTGCCCGCACACTACTGAGCGACACCCGGGCCGGCGCGATCAACGGGCTCGTGCACGAGTTGCGGTTGGATGCGATCGATCTGCATGCGCTGCTCGAAGACATCGGCATCGATGCGGGCAAGATTCCCAACGAGCACCGCCTCGAACTGGATCTTCTCCAGGCCATTCGTCTGGCGCTCATCATGCGGGTGTTCATTCTGGCCGCGCAGCTGCCGCGCTTCTCAACGCGTAATGATATCTCGCACGCCCAGATCATCGACTGGGCGCTCTCGCTTGAGATCCCTGAGGTCATCAACGTCATCCGGCAAGCTTTTCCCAAGCGTTCCGCAAAGAAGGAGACGGCTCGCTTCGAGGAGCCGGCGACCTACCTGCCGCAGGGGATGGACGACTACGGCCGCATCGAAACAGAGATTCTGGAGCCGATGGAGGAAGCCTACGAATTCATTCGCGAAATCGGCACCGGTATCTCGCACCACTTCGGAGCATTCGGATAGGGTTCGCGGCGAAATTGTTCAGACAGACATCGCCTACTTCACGAGGCCGAATTGCCGCGGCAGCCAGAGTGACAAGTCTGGCCAGTACGTCACGACGATGAGAAACACGAGCATCGAGAGGAGCCACGGCAAGACGGCGCGCGCTGTTTCGGTGAGCCCCATCCGCGCGATCGAACTCGTCATGTACAGGTTCAGTCCCACCGGCGGCGTGATCATGCCGATCTCCATGTTGACCACCATGATGATGCCAAAGTGGACGGGATCGATCCCCAGCTTGGCGGCGACAGGAAACAGGATCGGCGCGAGTATCAGCATCACGGACGCGGGCTCCATGAAGGTTCCTGCGATCAGAAGCACGATGTTGACGACGATCAAGAACGAGATCCACCCGAAGCCTTGGGCGACGATCCACTCGGCGATCGACTGCGGGATGTGTTCGTGGGTCAGCAAGAATGAGAACAGCATCGCGTTGGCGATGATGTAGAGAATCATCGCGCTCATGTTGGCGGCATTGAGGAGCACGCCCGGGACATCGTGCCAGCCGATGTCCCGATAAACAAACCGGGCTACAATGAACGCATAGGCCGCGCTTAACGCTGCAGCTTCGGTGGGCGTCACGAAGCCACCGTAGATGCCGCCCATCACGACGAAGATGAGAGCGATCCCCCAAAAGGACTGTCGAAAGGCTTGGAAGGCTTCGCTCCACGTGGCCCGCTCAGCTCTCGGAAATCCCTCTCGAACGGCGATCGCCCACGTCACACCGCCTAGGATCAGGGCAAGCAGGATACCAGGCACGACGCCCGCCATGAACAACTGATCAACGGACGCTGCCGGCACGCGCTGGCCATCGGGTCCGCGCGCTGTCATGCCGGACGTGGCCAGCGCGTAAAGCACCACCACGATCGACGGCGGGATGAGTATGCCGAGCGCGCCGGAAGAGGCGACGACACCTGCTCCGAAGCGCCGGGGATAGCCCTGAGCAACCATCGCCGGGATGAGGATTGAGCCGATGGCGACGACGGTGGCTGGTGAAGAACCCGAAACGGCGGCGAAAATCGCGCATGCCAGCACAGCGGCCAGTCCGAGGCCGCCGGCGCGATGGCCGGCCATCGCCACGGCAAACCGGATCATCCGTTGAGCGATCCCGCCTTGGGTGAGAAAGCAGCCGGCCAGAATGAAGAACGGCACGGCCATGATTTCAAACTTTTCCATGCCGGTGAAAAGTTTGAGCGCCACCGCGTCGAGAGGGATGTCGGTCAGAACGAACAGGGCGCCGAGCACAGTCAGCCCGAGCGCGATAGCGATCGGCGTGCCGGTCAGCATCAGGGCGAGGAGCAGCGCAAAAATCAAGGCAGCTGTCATGTGCGGCTGCCATTCGGATTGGCCCCGCCATCCGACGGCAGACCGGCGATGGCACCAGGATCAT
>JAKALI010000569.1 GCA_021813195.1 Pseudomonadota bacterium | reverse complement strand
TCCATGACGAAATAGACCGGCCCATCGGCGCCATCAAGCGCAAGAAGCGTGGCGCACGGGATGAACCTGCGATCCGGCTTGCCGCGACTGACGATCACCTCGGATGGGCTCCTCACATCAACAAGAAACTCGCGGCGGCACTCTCGGCAAAACCAGCCGCCTGCCGTGCGCGGCGCTTCGGCGAAGAGATGGTCCACGCGGCAACCACTTTGCTCGCCGCACCATGGACACATGCAGTAGGTCTGAGTGTAAGTCTGGCTCATCAGACATATCCTCCGTCGAACAGTAACCATTCGAACACGAGGAGCAGGACGCGGCCGTCACAGGTATTGCCGCGTTCGAGACGGATCAGCGTTGCCTGCGAGATCCGCAGTTCGGCCGCGAATTGCCGGCTGTTGAGACCCTTGGTGGTGCGGTAGGCCCGCAGGACTTGTCCGAGCTTCATGGATGGCGCCTTTGGCGAACGGCGCGCACTATAGGCCCGCTTGCTTCAGATTGCAATCAGAACGCCGGAGATCCCGTCAGGGCTGCTGGCTCGACAGGGCGGAGATGGCCTGCTGCGCATTTGCCTTGAGCGCTTCGGCGGCCAGATCGCGCTTTCCGAGCCTCGCGGCGGCATCGATCTGGACCTGCGCCTGATTGAGCTGCCCTTGGTAGATGATCAGCGCCAGCGAGCGGGAAATCTGGTCGGAGCGGCGCTGGCTTTCCTGCAGCTTGGCCTGATTGGACTGGAGGGCTTCGACACTCTGGGCGATCTGGACGGCCTTGGCTTTCGGCTCGTAGGGCGGCATGTCGGCACCGGCCAACGCCATGAAACCGCCGAGCACGACGAAGACTGCCGTGATGGCACCGGCAATCTCGCCGATCCGGACGATCCTGTCGCGGGTGATCATGATGGCTGTCTCCTGCGGACGGCGCAGAGATTACCAGCGAAGACTGTCAGGAGCCATAGGGCGAGTATTTGCCCCGCTTTTCCCGCTCGTACTGTTCCACGGCCTTGCGCTCGTCCATCTCGGTCTTTTCGTCCGGATCCGGATAGGCGGCACGGCGGGGGGCGACCTTGACAGTCTCCCGGAGCAGCAGGTGCATCATGGCGGCGGTGAACTGGTCGACGGCGCCGGGCAGGTCAAGACTGCCTTTGCCGCTGAAGCTGCAGAGCTGGCGGACCAGCGCCTCCGCCCAGTCCCGGAAACGGCCCTTGCGCTCGGCGACGCCGGATTCCGGCACGAAGAAGGCGCCTTGCTGGACCAGCAGCCCGGCCTCATGCGCCCGCATGGTCCGGCTCTGCTCGCTGGCGAACGGCCACGCCGGCACCTTGAACTCGGCCAGGGCGTGCCGCAGCGAGATTTCGTCGGCGCCGCCCTCCTCGATCAGAACGACATCCGGCCGGCGCCCCGGCGAGCCGAACTTGGTCCGGCTGGCCTCACGGATGCGCTCAAGTGCGTCGCCGAAGCCCATCGGCTCCGACCAGAAATCGCAGAGCAGGGCGGCATATTTGAGCCCGTCGATGCCCATGGCCTTGCGGGTCTTTTCGTCCGGGAACGCCTTCGGGACGTTGAAGACGCCATAGATGCCGCAGGTCGTCGGGTCGAGCCCGCGGCGGTCCTTGGGTTTCCGCTCGTCGTCGAAGGCGGTCCGGACCGAACAGACGATGTGAGAGAACTCCGGCAGCTTGAGGCTGTTCGGCCAGAGCCGGAACCAGGAGCGCTTGAAGATGCCATGCGCCTCGGTGTCCGGCGGTTCGAGCATGGTCAGCGCCAGAGCGTCGGCGTAATCCGGGGACGGGATGCCGCGCTTGCGCATGTCATCCTTGGACTCGATGATGATCTTGCCGCGGCCGTAGAAGTGCCATTTCGGCTGCGACAGCTGGGACACCAGCGGCGCCACTTCCTGCCTTTTCGGCAGCGCGATCAGCTCATCCAACTTGTGCTCGACGCCGCCTTCTTGCTTTTCAAGGAACAGGACGTGCTCGTAAGTCCGCTCGAAGGTGCAACGCAGCAGCCACCAGCATTCCGCCCGCAGGTTGACGAAGATTTCCGAGGCCATCCGGCCATCCGGCCAGATCGAATCCGTTGGTGAGTCCGAATTCGCCACCGGCATGATGTTCAGCCCCTGTGAGGCCTCCACGTCGGCAAAGGTCGATGTGACGCCGATGCCGGGGCCGAGGGCATCATAGTTCAGGACATCGGTGCGGCGCTCCCGCGCCAGCCCCAACGCCCACATGGCGGTCCCGGTGGTGTTCGGATCGCTGCGCCGCTCCGGGGTGCCGACAATCGGTCCGGAGCGATCGACATAGATCGAATAGGCCTTGCCGGCGCCGACGTCGACGCCAGCAATACGGCGGATACCATAACGCAGGCGTGGCTCAATCTCGCGCAGCCGCTGTGCCGCCGCCACCCACTTGGCGGGGATGCAGATGCCCTCAGTCGCCGCCTGGTAGTTCCGCTCATACTCGAATTCCCAGACCAGCGGGTCGACCAGCGAGGCTTTCTTGGCCGCCGCCCATGCTGCATCCTTGCGAGGATCGTCCCGCCAATCGAGCACGTAGACCTGATCCGGCCGCAGCGACTCGGAATTGCGCTTCTGGACGAACCAACTTCCGGGTCCGCCGGCCGGATTATAGGTCGACATCCAGATGATGCAGTCGGTATTGGCGGAAAACGCCGCCTCGACGAGGCCGGGATGGACGATGAAGTCGGCCTCATCCACGATGACGATCGAGGACCGGCCGGCGCGACCTGGGTTTTTGCCGGAGACACCGGTGATGACGGCACCATTGGCCGGGTTGACCAACCGCATCGCCAGATCGTGATGGTTCCACGAAAACCCGTCAGGCAGCATCCACTCCGGCAGCCGCCGTAGCATGATCCGCATCTTTTCGAACATAGAGTCTGGGTCATCGAGATTGTCAACCTTGGCGTCCTCGAAGGACGTCAGCGTCGCCTTGAAGCCCTCGACGAAGAGCCAGCGGTGCAGGCAGAAGGCCATCGCCAGATAGGTTGCACCCTGATCGCGGGCCTTTTCGCAGACGCCTTGCTCGGATGCCCGAAACCGGTCCTCAAGCCAGCGCATGAAGCCGGCCTGTGCCGCCCATGGTCTGAAGCGGACATAGGCGCCGGCACGGTCCTTTTCTTCGAGGCCGGTTTTCTGGCCGAGCAGGCGGGGATCATAGGTCCAGCACCAAGTGCCCAGCCAGTGCTCGAAGTCCGCCGCACACCGGGCCAGTTCGGCCTGATGGGCATCGCGCTCGCCCTTGTGCTGTTCCTCGAAGGCTTCCTGCTGGGCGCGGACCTGATCCTGCGCGTCGAGGGCACGGAGCCGCTGGTCTATGATCCGGAGCAGCCGGTCCTTATTCCGAGGGTGGCGCAGCACCCACAATGGCGGCGCGGAGATCCCGGAGGCCTTGAGAAGATCCCGCCATCCCGTCGGCGACGGTTCGGAGCGAGCCATCGGTGATTGCGATTTCGGCGGACGAGCCATAGCCGCGCTCTTTCCCCTTCCTGTCCAGATACCAGCGGGCCGTCCCGGCGTCGCCGCCTTCCATCGCGGAGTGGATCACACTCTCGCCCAGGTCGAGGGCGGCTTCCTGAACCTCTTGAAGCAGCGCGCGCCATTTCGGCTTCCGCAGGCGGACGTAGACAGGTGCGACGGTCACACCCAGCTCCCGGGCCACCAGCGAGACGAGCCCGCGGTGCTTCCGGACCGCTGCCTCGAAGGCGGCGTCCGAGGTTTTGACGACCGCGCCGGTATCCTCGTTGTAGTAGACGCCCGGCAACCTGCGCTTGTTAGCGCC
>JAKALI010000568.1 GCA_021813195.1 Pseudomonadota bacterium | reverse complement strand
ATCGCCATGTTGCAAAGCGTCATTCGCCCTTCCATGCTGAGGGCGCGCACCGCCGGGCCGGCGAACTCTATGACGTGCCCCGTCCCCCCGGCGGTCCCGATCAATCCGATGAGCGCCAAGGCCATATCCTTCGCGCCGACTCCCTCCGCCAACGCACCCTCGAAACGCACCAGCATCTTCCGCGCTTTTTGCACCACCAGCGTCTGAGTGGCGAGTACATGCTCGACCTCGGAGGTGCCGATGCCGAAGGCAAGCGCGCCAAGCGCACCGTGCGTCGCGGTATGCGAATCGCCGCACACCACCGTCATACCCGGCAAAGTGAACCCCTGCTCGGGCCCGACCACATGGACGATGCCCTGGCGCGGATCGTGCAGGCCGAACTCGGTGATGCCGAACCCGGCGCAGTTGGCGTCCAGCGTCTGTAACTGCAGCCGGGACAGCGGATCGGTCATTTCCCGGTCACGGTGCGAAGTCGGCACATTGTGATCGGCCACCGCCAGGTTGGCGGCGATGCGCCACACTTTGCGCCCGGCGAGCTTCAAGCCCTCGAACGCCTGCGGCGTGCTCACCTCGTGCAGCAAATGGCGGTCGACATAAAGCAGGCCCAGGCCGTCGCCAGCCTCGCGGATGAAATGCTCATCCCAAAGTTTCTCGTAGAGCGTCGGTGCTTGCGTCATTTCCTCAGTGCCTCGTAGTGGGCGAGCTTTTCGAGATCGGCAAAGTTGCATCAGCGACCTATCGCGCTGGCGGACCGCAACGGCCCGGCAGCGCGAAGATCGGCACCGTCGCGAGACGCTATTTCGCGACGAACGTACCTTGGCCTGCCGCCTCCAGCACGCCGAGCGAAACATCCTTTGCGCCGACGCCCGGCGTATTGAATCGCGACAGCTTGCCCTGTACAAAGATGGTCGCGTGGCGCCGTTTCAGGTCGATCGTGTGCCCCTGGTTCGAAATGATCGACCAGCCGCCGTCCTGCGTCTTCAGCGGTCGCATGTTGAATATCAACGCCTTCCAGAAATCGCCCTTCTTGTCGTACGCCTCGGCGAAGTAAAACACCCAAGTGTCGGCGTCCAGATACATCACCTTGCGGCTGTACGGGTGTTCCTGCGGCATCGTCGCCTCGATCACGTACACCTCGCGCGGTTCCCACTCATCCTTCGGGTTCCAGTACGGCGGTCCGCTCAGGTCGACGTCTGGGAACGCCTTCTGCTGATCTTTCTCGTTCTCGTTCCATGGCGGCGCCTTGCTGTGCGCGACCGCCAGCATCCAGCGCTTGCCCAGCAGCTTGTACTGCGGGTACCACAGCGGGTACGCGCTCATGACCTCAATCTCGTCAGCCAGCTGATCCGTGCCGCCGATCGGGTCCGCCCAGGCGCCGCCCGACAACCGGCGCGTGCGCCGCACCGACTTGATATAGGCCGAGATCTCGTCCGGGCGCCCGTCGTTGTAGCGCACCGTGAAGGTGCCCAGGCCGCGGATGTCATACGGGTAGTGCGCGAACAACAACTGGGTATACTGGACCGAACCGTCGCCCAGCACCGGTTGGCCGTCGATGCGTCCGGTCATGAAGTTGCGGATCAGCGCCCAGTGCTGCACGCGTTCGATGCCCTTGTCACCGTCGATGAACAGGAATGCGAACTGCGGATAGTCCTGCAGATCGCCGCGCGGATAGCCGCCGGCACGGTCAGCATTCCACATGAGCTTCACTGCCGCGTTCGGGTCGTTCATGTCCACATTCGGAAACGCCAGTCCTGCCTTGTAGCCCGAGATCCGCCGCGTCTTGGGATCGAACTTCACCTCGCCCGCATATTTCTTGGTCGCCTCGATCCAGCGCGGATCCTTCGGCACCGGCTCGGAGTGCCGCAGGGTCATTTTCAGGCCGTAATTGCGGATCAGGATCTCCATCTTCTCCGGCAGCATGCTGGCGATGGTCTTGCCCTCGAAGGTGTCGCTCTTGACCTTGTCGAGGTTACCCTTGTCGATCACCGTCCCGGGCGCGAGCTCGGCGGCCGCAGCCACAGCGCCGAATGCGACCAGCACCACGGCCGCGAAACTACGAAACAATTTCGGATTCATCTTGCCTCCTTGTGAGTGCGATTCATTGGGTTTTCGTGCGTCAGAACTGGCGGGTTAACCGGAAAACCAGTTGGTTGTTGTTGGCGAAATAACCCATCAGGCCGGTGTTGGTTTCGACTTGCCCGGGTTGCTTGTTGCTGCCGCGGCTATAGAACAGATCGGCCTCTGCCTTAAGGCGCCATTTATCGCCCATGACGAACTCGACACTCGGGACGACGAAGCCGCCGCCATAGGTGGCATCCCAGCCGGCCGCAAGCGTCGGGTTGACGCGGTCGTTGTTGTAGTTCATCGCAAGAATCGCAGTCAGGATGGCGCTATCCTGCTTGCGCGGCAGGCCGTAGCCGGCCAGGAAGACGATATCGTCGTTCCGGTCGTAGCCGAGCACGCGCGTATTGAACAACTGCACCGAGAAGAACGACGGACGGCTGGTGCCGATCAGCTTGCTCAGGTTGATTTGCTTGTCCATGCGGAACATCGTCACCAGCGTGTTCTTGAGCTTCACGCCGGCGAAACCCGGCAGAAAACCGCCGCCGAAGTTGCTGCCATAATTGAAGGGCACATCCCGGTTGTAGACGACCTCGGTGCTGAACACGGCGTCGAGCGCCCCCGAGTAACCGCTGACGGTCGCACCGTAGACGTCGATCTCGGGATAAATGAAATCGCCCAACAACCCCTTGGGGGCGGCCTTGTACGGCGTGCCGCCGATCGCCGCGCTGGGATTGACCACCGGATCGTTGTTGAAGGTCTTCATCGCCACGACGGAATAGTTGATCCCCGCCGCCTCGCCCCCCCAGCGCAGGCCACCCGTGACGTCATCGATATTACCTGCCGGGTGATGGTAGTCATAGTTGGTGAGATTCGTCCCGGGCACGGGGCTCGGCCCGAAGAAGTTGACGCCCTTGTTGGGTTGATTCGCCCAGCGCCCGCCCGTAAGGTCGTAGGTGTTGCCGATATCCTTGCCGCGATCCCAACCCGGCCGGACAATCACCTGCAGCGAGCCCTTGGCCTCGGGGACCTGGATGCGCATGTTGGCCAAGATCAGCGGTTTGCGCAGGTCCTCGTTCTCCACCTCGAGGAAGGAGCGCCAGCGGTAGTCGTAGCCGTGTACGACGTCCAAGGCGCGGAAAAAGTCCGTTTCCCCCCATACTACCTGCTGCTTGCCCAGCCGGAAGTTGATGCGCTCCCCGGCGGGGAAGTCGACGTAAAGCTCGCGCATGTCGGCGTTGTTGTACTGGTCCATCAGGTTGCCGGATTGCCCGGGCAAATTGTCGAGGCGCTTGAGGTAACTCGTCTCGACCTCGCGGTCGAGGCGCGCAATCGCCTTCAGCTTCGCCACGGAGCCGAGCTTGGCGTCGGCATCAAGCAACAGGGAGCCGCGCAGCATGGACAAATCGTGCCGGTCGTTCTGCGTGGTTTCGGGCGGGTTCCCCAGATTGAACGACGTCCAGCCGCGCACATAACCGCCCAGCTTGAGCGCCGGCTCCGATCCATCGCTTTCGGCGGCGGCCACCGAACCCGCGATCGCCGCCAGCAGCATCGCCGCCGCGATCTTCCGCATCCTGGCGGGACAAACGGAATCTTTTCTTCCTCTCATGACTCTCTCCTCCTGATCGTTGCCTGTCAAAAAGATGCCCCCCTTTGCTACACGTCAAGCAGCGGGCGCGGCGGCAACGCTCGTTTGCTCGCGTTTCCGCCCCTCCCGGTTGAAAATGAACGCC
>JAKALI010000567.1 GCA_021813195.1 Pseudomonadota bacterium | reverse complement strand
CCAACTCCTTTTCGATGCCGACGATTTTGCCCTTCACGACCTGGCCTTCGAACACGTCGTCGCGGGCGAGGCTTTCAGCGAGCAGGGCGGCGAACTCATCCCGCGAGGGGCTCATCTCTTTTGAAACGTCGGGGGTCATCGAGGCTCCTTGGTGTTCGTGATCGAAACTTGATCAATCATCCGAAAGTTGCAGTGGTGGACACTGAAGACCGCGGTGACGCTTGTCCCATCGGCTCCTCAGGCTCCAGAACGGCCAAAGCCCCCGGAAGGCGCACACACGCCGCCGAATGGCTCGTAGCCGATGATCTCGTCGATGCTGGGTTCAAAGACCGCCGTGATGGGCCGAAAAGCACCCCTCCAGCACGTTTGGACAGGCCCACGATGGAGCCGGCCCGCTGGGCGGCCATCCTCCTGGCCGATCCGACAACGGTCTCAAAGTGCGCGCCTTTTAGCGGAAGTATCGGTCATGTGCAAGCCTCGCAAGCCCGTCGTTGTGCGCCGCTGAACCGCCAACAGCGCGGCACCGGACGGCATTGGCGCCCCGCACTCCGCGCCAATGGTCTTGAGCGGGCCAAACCAATGATTTGTTATGCGTTTTTACAGCAAAGCCCCGAAGCATGGCAGATCACTCGATGGCATGTGATGCGGACACGATCATCATTGGTGCGGGCGTCGTCGGCCTTAGCGTGGCCCGCGCGCTGTGTCACGCGGGTCAGGATGTGCTCGTTCTAGACCGCAACGAGCGTATGGGCAGCGAGACGAGTTCGCGCAACTCCGAGGTCATTCACGCCGGCATCTACTATCCAGCCGGCTCACTGAAGGCCCGGCTCTGCGTGCGTGGGAAAGACCTGCTCTACCGCTTCGCCGCCGATCATGGCGTGACCGTCGACCGCTGCGGAAAAATCATCGTCGCCGCGCAAGACGAGGAGGTGGCCGCTCTCGCAACCCTATCCGAGCGCGCGCGGGCTGCCGGCGTCGATGACCTCTGCGTTCTTGACGCCAAAGACCTCCAGGCCGTTGAACCCGCCGTACACGGCGTGCGGGCCCTTCTGTCGCCTTCGACGGGTGTCATCGACAGCCATGGCCTGCTCTCCGCCCTCGCAGGGGACATCCAAGCCCATGGCGGCGAGATCGTGTTGCGCTCTGAGGTCGTCGATATCCACCGCGCGCCAGCCGATCGACTGAGACTGTCCGTCGCTTCGGGCGCGGCCGTGACAACCCTCACCTGTCGGCGGCTTGTGAATGCCGCTGGCCTGCTGGCGCCCGAGGTTACGCGCGTGCTTGCGCGCAACGTTCGCGTTCGAGAGGGCTTTGCTCTCGACACCCCGCATTACTCGAAAGGACATTATTTTTCGCTGAGGGGGCCCTGCCCGTTTCGGCACCTGATCTATCCCGTGCCCTCCGAGACCGGACTTGGCATCCACCTGACGCGCGACGTCTGGGGCGCGGTCAAATTCGGGCCAGATCACGCGTGGATTGATCGCATCGACTACAGCTTCGAGGACGACGGAGGCACGCGCACGCGCGCTTTCGAGACCGCGATTCGGCGCTACTGGCCGGATTTACCCGACGACGCGCTGCTGCCGGCGTACACCGGTATCCGTCCGCGCATCTTTGGACCGAAAGAACAACCGGCAGATTTCAAGATCCTCGGCCCCGAAACACACGGTGTGGCCGGGTACATCGCTCTGCACGGCATCGAAAGTCCCGGCCTCACCGCCGCTCTTGCAATCGGGGAAATGGTCACCCAAACGTGTCGCCCTCGTTCCGAAGAGAGATGATCGTCGGCGAGTGGCACCTCGGCCGGTCGAGGCCTTTCAATCGACCGCCGGCCCAATCATGAGCTGACGGCCGCGACGCCTATGCGCTTGGCGCAAGCTCGCCCCCCCCCCGTTTGGAGACTTCTGACAAAGGAGACGCGATGCCCGGACGTGATCTGATCACCCCAACGGAAGGCACCTTAACCGGCCGACCAGGGTCACGTTTGCATTGTTCCGCCAATCGGTTGCTCCGATGTCTGCTGACACTTTAAGTCGAAGGTCGAAGAGTTGACTTGAACGACTATCTGCCGCATACTAATTATTAAAACAAATCGGTCACCGGGGGATGGTCCCCGAGAAAGACCGTTTGAAAGGCGTCATTGGCCCTGCAGTGCGGAAGAGGGTTCAGATTGCGCGCGTTAAGTATGTAAGAATTATATTTCAAATTCGAATAGCGAGTCGTGAGTCATCCCCGCGCGACTTCGTCATGACAACAGGGAACGGGAAGTGCTGCAGAAACTGGAAACGCCGCCCGAGACTGCAGACCTCGAGGGAGACGAGGTGGTGGTAACGAACGAGCCGAATTCGTTCGGCGTCTTGGATGCCATCGCGGCCATACTCGAGAACTTTCGGTTGCTCACTCTGGCTCCACTCCTCGCTGCCGGATTGACGGCAGCTTTGGCGTTGATTTGGCCCGCGACCTACACGAGCACGGCTTACTTGGCCATGAATGATGAGCGTGCTCGCGCGACAGAGAGCCTGATGCGGACGCCCAAAATCCTCGAAGCAGCCCTTCTTACCACTATCCCTGAATTACGAGGCGATACATCTCGGTTGCGCGAGGCAAGTGCAGACCTCCGCAGGAGGTTCGAGTTTGCGCCGAGCAACAACCAGCCTCGCAAGACGGCGACGATTTTCGAATTGCGCGTGAAGGCTTCGGATCCGGAGGTCGCCCGCAAATTGAATGCGGCATTGATTACCGCGTGGCTCGAAGCCACCAAGCCGGGGCCCATTAATCAGTCCCGAATCGAAAAGAGGATCGCAGTTCTAAAGCAATCATCGCAACGTCTTGAACAATTGAAGTCTCAGTTCAGAGAGAGCCCCGCCGTCCCGGAGGAAGCGGGACAAGCGGACGGCAGCCGCCGAGTTGCCAACGACGTTACGATCGAGACACAGCGCTCGTTATCCGTCCCTTCGCTGATCTTGTCCCAGCCGCTAGATCGCGTCCCGGAAGCATTGGCGCGCGAGCTCGAAGTTTTGGAACTTGAAGATAAACTGATCGGCGAAACTCGAGAATCTGTGATCGCCGAGCCTCAGGACGGGGTGTCGAACGTCGCCTCTCGCTCGATCATCGCAGGCGGCGTTGCGGGGCTCCTCACCGCGCTGGTCACTTTTGCCTGCGTTCTGATCGGTAAGGCCATTTCGCTCGCGCCTCCCCGCACAAAAGCCAAATGGGCACAGGTGCGCGAACTGCTTCCGCGGCGACGTGGAAGGTCGACCCGGGGCCCCGCCCGAACTTGACATCGTCCCGAGAGCGATGCTCACAGCGTCTGGCAATCGCAGACGCAATTCGCCGTCTTCGACGCTCTCACGTTCCTCATGATTTCGAGTATCTCCAGCAGATCTTTGGGTAACCCCTCTCTCATGCCCACCACAGAAAAATTGATCGCGGTCATTGGACTTGGGTATGTCGGGCTACCCCTGGCGGCCGAATTCGGGCGCATTCGCCGGGTGATCGGGTTCGACATCAACAAGGCCCGCATCGCCGATCTGAGGCAAGGCATCGATCGCACGCTCGAGCTGTCTGAGGATCAACTCAGAGCAGCAAGGCAGTTGACCTTCACGGCCAATCCAGAGGATCTCCGCGACTG
Organism: Pseudomonadota bacterium; assembly: GCA_021813195.1. The sequence continues at coordinate 165 of JAKALI010000567.1, read as the reverse complement.
CAAAATCTTCATTGTTACAGTACCGACCCCCATCGATGAAGCGAACCGACCAGACTTGGAGCCGCTCAAGCAGGCTTCCACGATGGTCGGCCGCGTCATGCCCAAAGGCAGCATCGTCATCTATGAGTCGACCGTTTTTCCAGGCGCGACAGAAGAGATCTGCGT
>JAKALI010000566.1 GCA_021813195.1 Pseudomonadota bacterium | reverse complement strand
TGACGGCGATCCCGCTGCCGTCATCCACGATTATGATCCCTGGCAGATTATGTGCAGCCCGGAATGAACCTGCCCGCGTTTGCGCAGCTCGGCGTCGGCCGGGCTGCGCATAATCAGAGCGCCTGCAAGAACGCCATCAGTCGGTCGGGCGGACGGTATCGACTGGAAACCGTGGCCACGGGTTGGAGCTGGTTCAACGCTTTCTCTTTCATGGCGAGGTCGGCCTGCAGGTAGATATGCGTCGTGCTCGGCTCTTCGTGACCGAGCCAGAGCGCGATTACGGTGATGTCGACGCCGGACTGAAGCAGATGCATCGCCGTCGTATGCCGGATCGTATGGGGCGAGATTGCACGCCCCGACAGGGCTGGAATATTAGCCGCCGCCTGGTTCACCGCCAGCTTGAGACGCTGGGCGGCGCCTGATCGAGATAACCGCCCGCCTGCGCTGTTCGGAAACAGGTAAGCCTTCGGGTCGTCTTCGGGCAGATGGCGGAGCCATTGTCGGAGAGCGGACGCCGTGGACTTCCAAAGTGGAACGCTTCGCCGTTTTCGTCCCTTGCCATGGAGGTGCGCCACCGGAGACACGTCCAGCACGATGTCGCCGACGCGCAGGGCGATCGCTTCGGAGATGCGGGCCCCAGTGTTGTACAGAAAGGAGAACAGCGCCTGGTCGCGTCGTCCAGACCAAGTGCCGGAATCCGGCGCGGCGATGACGGCTTCCATCTCAGCGCGGGTGAGGAAGCCGAGGACTGGCTTGTCATGACGCTTCTGTGGAATAGCCAGGCACCTCTCAATCGTGGCGAGCGCGGTCAGATCCTCATGAGCGGCGTATTTCAGGAAGGAGCGGATCGCGGCGAGGCGTGCGTTGCGGCTTCGCGCGGATACTTTCCGATTGCGCTCGAGGTCATTGAGGAAGGCCAAAATCAAGGTCGCGTCGATATCCGCGAGCGTCAATTCGGTCGGGGCCTTGCCGATCTCTATTTCCGCAAACTGAAGGAGCAAGCGGAAAGCGTCACGATAGGCGGCAATCGTGTGCGGGCTCACCGCGCGTTGCTGACGCAGATGTTCGACAAAGAAGCGTTGCAGCAACGTCGGGAATGTGGGTGACGAGTCAGCCATGACGCGCCTCCATTTGCTCGGATCCGAACGCCTCGAACCGAACGCCGGCAATCGCCATGAGTTCGGGGACCGCCTCCAGATACCAGTAGGTGACGCCGATGTGAACATGACCGACATAGGTCGACAGAGCCAACATCGCATTGTCGATTTCCGCGCCTTCGGCCTGCCAGAGCATCAATCGTCGGCAGATGAAGGTGTGGCGTAGATCATGAATGCGGATGGACCTGTGACCGCCCCGCGGCGCGATGCCGAGTTGCGCTGTCAACCGAAGCCAAACCCGACGGACAGTTTCATAGGTCAGAGCCTCCCCGCTGCTCTCGTCAAGCAAGAGTGGAGCGGGCGCGTCAGTTTTCCCGAACCTTGCTCGCGCGCGCATGTAGGTCCGGAGGGCCATCGTCGCGGTGGGGTGCAGCGGCACGACGCGCGTCCGCTCGTATTTGGAGCGCCTCACCGTGAGGCGGGTCGTCATATCATCGAGGTCGCCGCACCTGAGGCGCAGCGCCTCGGAGATGCGCAGCCCCGTGGCGGCGAGCAGGCCGAAGAGCGTCGGGAACGTGGCCAGGCGGGCCCCAAACTCCTGCTGAAGGGCGCCCGCGGTCGCAACGATGGCGTCGATCTCGGCCGGCGTATAGATGTGCGGCGCAAGACGACGGTGAGATCGTCCAAACGGAAAGCCTTGCGGGAACGTGGTGCCCGGCTCAATCTCGGCGAGGTGGCGCGCAAACGGGCGGAGCACGTCGACCCGCTTCGCCCAAGTGGATGGATCGGCTCGCATCGCTTTGTCCTTCGCCCATCGCAACACAATGGCGGAGGTCAGCGGCTCGATGTGACCGCTCGCGTCGGCGAAGCGGCTGAATGCGAGCGTGAGGCTGCCCGAGCGGTCCAGAGCGAAGCCGAGACGGCGGCGTTCCGCGAGATAGGCCTCGGCGCGCGAGACCATGGTGACCGGGGCGTTCATGCGATCACTCCGGGCCAGGGCAACGCGACAGCAGACAGCCGTGAGACGTCGACGCGAGCATAGCCGGCGGACGTAACGACGCTGCGGTGGCGCAACACGTCGGCGATCTGCTTCATCGTCGCACCCGAGTTGATAAGTCGGCTGGCAAGAGTATGCCGCAAGACATGGACGTGGGTGCGATCCCAACCGAGCCGTTTATAAGCGGCATGAAGAGTTTTCTGCACCACGCGCCTGCCGACTGGCTCGCCCAAAGGCCCAACGTGCCTCACGAAGATTTCGCGACGATTCGTCTCCGGCCGCTCGTGGAGCAGATAACTGGCGATGGCCTCGCCGGCGCCGACAGGCAGGGGGAGAACATCGGCCCGGCGCGCCTTTCCCGCGCCGATCCTGATGGTGCCTTCTTTCCAATTTATATCGTCAAGGCGTAGCCCGATGACCTCGCTGGATCTGAGCCCGAGATCAACCAAGCAGCGGACGATTGCATAGCCACGTCGGCGCGACGGGCACGGCGCATCGAACGCACCGAGCAGCTGCTCCAGTTCATCGGCGGAGAGCGTCTCTGGAAGCGCCGCGTCGCGCCAATGGGCTGGACGCGGTATGGCGCGAAGCAATTCACCCACCTCGTCGCCAAGCAGGGCGCGGTGTCGAAGGTAACAGCGGACCGTGACGGCCATCATGCGGATCGTGTTTTGGCTCCAGCTGACGTCGCCGATAACAAATTCGCGGATCACGGCAGGGCTCAGCGCCGCCATATCAATGGCGCCGGAGCGAAATTGGCTCTTCAAAAGGCGCCGGATGACCCGGCAACGGTGAGCCCGCGTGCCGGCGGACAGGCCCCAGACCTCCGCCATACGTGCGTCGAAGCTCGCCAACTCGCGCGAAATCTCGTCGTCGATCGGTTGGTCTATGACGCCCTGCTCGCGGAGGCGCCTGACCAAGTGGTTGAGGCTCGCTCGGTTATTGATCAGGCCGCGAGGAACGGGCCGCGGACAATCGCAGTGTGGAAGATGTCTGGAAAGGAATCGGTCGACGACGCTTGCATCAATTTCTGTAGGCGCAAGACGTTCGGAGCGCAGCCAGTCTCCAAAGTGCAGGACGCAAGCGAGGTAACGGCGAGGCTGTTTGGACTTGAACCGGCCAGCGTCGAAGTACTCGCGGTAGCTCTGGATGTGAGGCCAAAGAAGGTTGGTCGGATCGTCCAACTTATAAGGCGGTGTCGACATATCGTGATCTCCTATTTGGTCGGGAGATCACCAGGACACATTGGCTCGGCCGTTGGCTACGTCTGAATCGAGAAGCCACATAGGGCCTGGCAGACGGGCTGCCGCCGTCGTTGACAGTTCGGATTATGCGCAGCCGGGCATCGGCCAAGCTGCGCAAACGCCGGCAGGTCTATTCCGGGCTGCACATAATCTGCCAGGGATCATAATCGCTGACGATCATGGACGGCTCGCCGTCGTATTCGTTGGCGGGAGAAACCGACAACGTGCCGTCGCCGGCGCGGAAGACGACGATGACGACCATCAGGGTGGTGGCGAGACTGAAAGCGAAGGCGTGAGCCTCGTTGAGGGACATCGATCCGGCTCCTGTGCGAAGCGGAGGACCATCCCCCGCTGACAGGCGCCCGATGTGTTCGGCGGAGGGCCGCAATCACCGTGAAGGCGAAGCCGAGAGCGGCGGCACGCAAAGCGTAGCCGAGCCTTTATGGCTTGATGGCGCTAGGCCCT
>JAKALI010000565.1 GCA_021813195.1 Pseudomonadota bacterium | reverse complement strand
CGACTAGAGAGGTGACGAGCTCGGGCATCGACGTGCCGACCGCGACGATTGTGAGACCGATGACAGACTCCGACACGCCATAGGAGCGCGCGATTGCGATCGCGCTCTCGACGAGCAGTTTGCCGCCAAAAATGATCACGGAAAGTCCTGCAATCGCCATGCCGAGCGGCAGCAAGAAACCCAGTCGGCCGTCCAAGTTGCTGCGCGCCTGGCCGTCGAGCAATTCGTCATGGGCTTCAGCCTTGGTATAGGCGGCGGTGTGGCCAACGCCGATTTCAGCCGTCGAGCGTTCCTGTCGATATGCATAGGCGATATAGGCAATGAGCAGCCCAACGAATATGCCGCCCGAAATGCGATCGAGAATGTGCGTGTAGGATACGATTGCAAACATCAACGATACGAGCAGGACGACGATACCATCGCGCCGTAATGCCGTGGAGCTGACGGCCATCGGCATGATCAACGCCGACAACCCGAGAATGAGCAAGGTGTTGGAGATGTTGGAACCGACGATGTTGCCGACCGCAATGCCCGGTGAGCCGATTAACGAGGCTTCCACGCTGGTCACGAGTTCTGGCGTGGAGGTGCCAAAACCGACAAGGGTGAGGCCGATTAGCAACGGCGACATGCCAAGCCGCTCGGCCACTGCCACCGCCCCGCGAACGAGCAATTCGCCGCCGATGATCAAAAGGGCGAGCCCGCCCACAAGCGTCAAGAAGTCCGCCACGCAAAGCCCCCGATCTGTGACCTATCCACCCCGGAGGCGGCACGTAAGCATCCCCGGCTCAAAGTCAACATAATGCCCCGTGCGCAAAAATCAGCCTGCGCGTTACGCTGCCGCAGTCCGGGCGTTCGAATTCTGCCGCGCCAATCCTGAGGCTGGGGTGGTGCTCTTCGATGTGGGACGGCGTCGCGAGAATGATTGCACCATCGAGGTGGTGCGCCCTAATTGGCGGCCATGAAGCGACGAGGTGATAGACCACGCGTGATCCTGCTGGCCGGTCCCACGGCGAGTGGAAAATCTGCGCTGGCACTCAGGCTGGCCGAGCAAGTCGGCGGAGAAATCGTCAATGCCGATAGCATGCAGGTCTATCGGGATCTGCGCATCCTGACGGCGCGACCGCGACCTGCGGACGAGGCGCGAGTTCCTCATCGGCTCTACGGCCACGTTAAGGCTTCGCAGGCCTATTCGGTCGGTCGCTTCGTCGCCGAGGCTGCCCAGGCGATCACCGCAGTGCAGGCTGCGGGTCGTTGGCCGATCGTGGTGGGCGGAACGGGGCTCTATTTCAAGGCTCTTTTGGAGGGCCTTGCCCCCGTCCCAGAAATCGATCCCGACATTCGAAATCATTGGCGCGGCGCCGCGGAACAGCTCGGGCCGCAACGGCTTTACGACATGCTGCGCGCCCGCGATCCCGTCATGGCCGACCGCCTGCGTCCGAGCGACTCGCAGCGTATCGTGCGTGCGCTCGAGGTCTTGGAGTCGACTGGCCGATCGCTGGCCCAATGGCAGGCGGAGCCGGCGGTTCCCGTGCTCGCCGCACAGGACTGCATCCGCCTCGTGGTGGCAAGTGAACGTGGAGCGCTCGGCGCACGGATCGAAGCCCGCTTCGATCAGATGATGGCAGATGGAGCGCTGGCCGAAGCGCGATCGATCGCAGACCTTCGACTCGACCCGCGATTGCCGGCGATGCGTGCGCTGGGACTGCGCCCCCTGTTGGCCCATCTCGGCGGGTCGATGGACCTTGCGAGCGCCGTCGCCGCCGCCAAAGCCGAGACACGCGCTTATGTCAAAAGGCAGCAGACTTGGTTTACTCGTAATATGCAGTCTTGGAAGCGCATCTCTGCGCAAGAAATGGAATGTTTGGTGGCGGACTTTTGGACATTTATTGATTGCTCACCTTGACCAGGTAGGCTTGCGCTCATAGGGTGCCGCGCGTTCCCACGGGCTGCCGGGCCCAGCACATGACGTGCCTTGGCCCGGCAAGGGGGGGCAGGTTGCGCACGATGGAAGGACTTGGGATTGATGGCACGAACGATGACCGGCGCCGAAATGGTGGTGAAGGCGCTTGTGGATCAAGGGGTCGAGGTCATTTTTGGCTACCCGGGCGGCGCCGTGCTGCCCATCTACGACGAGCTGTTCCAGCAAGACAAGGTTCGCCACATCCTCGTGCGTCAGGAGGGCGGTGCCGTCCATGCGGCGGAAGGCTATGCCCGATCCACGGGCAAGGTCGGTGTTGTGCTCGTCACGTCGGGTCCGGGGGCCACGAATGCGGTGACAGGTCTGACCGACGCCCTCATGGATTCTATTCCGATCGTCTGCATTACCGGCCAAGTGCCCACACATCTCATCGGCAACGATGCCTTCCAGGAGTGCGATACGGTTGGCATCACGCGGCCGTGCACCAAGCACAATTGGCTCGTCAAAGACGTTGACGATCTGGCGCGCATTTTACACGAGGCGTTTTACATCGCGCGCTCCGGCCGTCCCGGTCCAGTCGTTGTCGACATTCCCAAGGACATTCAATTCAAGAGCGGCAGCTACACCGGGCCCTCGAACGTGGCTCACAAAAGCTACCGCCCCAAGATCAAGCCGGATGCCGGTCCTGTCGCGGCCGCCGTCGATCTCATCGCCTCGGCAAAGCGGCCGGTCTTTTACACTGGCGGCGGCGTGATCAATTCCGGTCCAAAGGCGAGCCAACTGCTGCGGGAGTTTGTGAACCTCACGGGGTTTCCGATCACGTCGACCCTCATGGGGCTCGGCGCTTTTCCGGCGTCCGACCGCAAGTGGCTCGGCATGCTGGGCATGCACGGCACGTACGAAGCGAACCTTGCCATGCATGACTGCGACGTGATGATCAACATTGGCGCGCGCTTCGATGATCGCATTACCGGGCGCATCGATGCGTTCTCTCCGGGCTCGCGCAAGATCCACGTCGATATCGATCCCTCCTCGATCAATAAGAACGTGCGGGTCGATATCCCGATCGTCGGCGACTGCGCCTATGTTCTGGAAGAGATGCTGCGCATCTGGAAAACAAAGGCTCCGCAGATCGACAAGGCCGCGTTGAAAGCATGGTGGAAGCAGATTGATGGCTGGCGGGCCCGCAAATCGCTGGCCTACAAGAATTCCAAAGACGTGATCATGCCGCAGTATGCCTGTCAGCGGCTCTACGAGCTGACCAAGGATCGCGACACCTACATCACCACTGAAGTCGGCCAGCATCAGATGTGGGCTGCGCAGTACTACCATTTCGAAGAGCCCAATCGCTGGATGACGTCGGGCGGTCTCGGAACCATGGGCTACGGGCTGCCCGCAGCGATCGGCGCCCAGTTGGCACATCCCAAATCGCTGGTGATTGACATCGCGGGCGATGCGTCGATCTTGATGAATATCCAAGAGTGCTCGACGGCCGTGCAATTCAATCTGCCGGTCAAGGTGTTCATCCTCAACAACGAGTACATGGGCATGGTGCGCCAGTGGCAGCAACTGCTGCATGGCAATCGCCTGTCCCACTCCTATACGGAAAGCTTGCCCGATTTTGTGAAGCTGGCGGAAGCTTACGGTTGGAAGGGCCTGCGCTGCGATCATCCCGCTGACTTGGACGATGCTATTCGTGAGATGATCGACACGCCCGTGCCCGTGATCTTCGATTGCCGCGTGGCCAAGCTCGCCAACTGCTTCCCCATGATTCCCTCCGGCAAGGCGCACAACGAGATGCTCTTGGGCGAAGAGGCGACAGACGATGCAATCGAGAAGGCGATCGGCAAGGAAGGCAAGGTTCTCGTTTGAGGATCAGATCCGA
>JAKALI010000564.1 GCA_021813195.1 Pseudomonadota bacterium | reverse complement strand
CCTTTCGTGAGTTGAGGTGATAGCACGAGCACCGGTGAGAGATCGAGATTCTGCGCGCGAAGCGAGGCAAACGCATCGGACAGCGCCGCCGGACTATGCCGCTGCTGTAAAGCCGGGGAGGCCAAGCCATGAAGCACTGTGTAGTTGCCCGTGAAATTTGCCTGATTTAGGGCCACGAGCGTGGTCCGCACGAGCATCAGCAAGGTTTCAGGTCCCGGCATAGCGACGGTTGGGACTGGGGACGGTACGTCTGGGGACGCAGGTTGCGCACGGCTCCCCGCGATTCCGGTGGCCGTTGCCAGCGTGATCACGAGAAGCCAGCGGCTGACTATCAATCTCGACAAGCCCATGCCGCCGCCCGCCATTCTGTAAACCGCTCAATTGATTAGGTAGCGGAAGGAAGCAGCTGGTGGCAAGTCGGGTCGAAATGGGTGAGGCAGCGTGCGCCGACGGCGACTCACCACGCCGCCATGATCCCCACGCGGCCGCCCACCTTATTGTGGTCGAAGCCAACGCCCACGCCGGCATTCAGCTGGACATTGTCATCCAAGCGGATCGCAGTTTGGGCGGCGACGGCCTGCTTGTCATCGTAGAAACCCAGGTTCGCACCGACGGCGAAAGCCTTACCCGACGGCAAGGCCAGTCCACCCATCGCGATCGCGACTGCGATTCCTTCCGAATTGCGATCGATCTCCTCAAAGGCCGCGTTGATCCGCTCGGTGAGTGCGGCATTGGACGCGCCTAGAAACGAATCCACGTAGGCCTTGTTTACGGCATCGGTTGCGGCGATCGGCGCGGCCACGTTTTGCACGCGATTGCCACCCATGCTCACGGGAGCGCCGCCAGCCACGGACATACCCCCGGCGCCAACATTCAGAGCCGCGGTGTTCAGCGTGCCCGCGTTGTTGATGGTCGTTGAATTCATCGTGGCTGAATTCACGGTCGCGATATTTCCCGTGTTCGACGTGATCGTACCCGAAGCCGTGATGTTCGTCGCACCCGTGATTGCGCCCGTGTTCGTGATGCCGCCGCCATTGTTGTTCAGACCACCCGTGACGTTCGCGCCACCCGCAGAAACTGTCAGCCCGTTGCCCACAGTCGCCGCACCCGTGGTCGATAACGTCGTCGTGCCAATATTGCCCGTGTTGGTGAGCCCGTTCGTCGACGTCGCACCGGTGACGCCGAGCGTGCCACCTACACTGGCATTGCCGCTCGTGCTGAGCGACGTCAGGTTCGTCGCACCGGCACTGAGCGCTCCCAACAGGCTCGACCCGGTCACCGTCAACCCTCCAGCACCCCCAGACAGCGCGTTGCCGGAAACCGTACCCGACGCCGTGATGTTCGTCGCACCCGTGATCGCGCCCGTGTTCGTGATGCCGCCGCCGTTGTTGTTCAAGCCGCCCGTGACGCTCGCGCCACCTGCCGAAACGGTCAGCCCGTTGCCCACAGTTGCCGCACCGGTGGTCGATAGTGTCGTCGTACCGATAGTACCCGTGTTGGTGATTCCGTTCGTCGACGTCGCACCTGTCACGGACAAGCCGCCAGCCCCAGCGGAGAGCGCGTTGCCGGATACCGTACCAGACGTCGCTGTGATATTTCCCGACGTCGTTTGAATATTTCCGCTCGATGTCGAGATGTTACCGGAATTCGTTGAGACGCTACCCGTTCCCGTGGCTGCAAAACCGGCTGTACCAGCAGCCGTATAGCCGCCGCCATTGGTGATAGTCAGGCTCGTAATTGGTGTACGCGCACCAGCCGCGGTGCAGTTGGTGTTGCTGGCGCTGTGAAACACAAGTGCACCGGTCGTGTCATCGACGCAAACCGTATGTGACGCCTGTCCCCCTGCCGGCGGAACCGGCGTCACGGTGACTTGGGCCCCGGCCGTCGTCGGTGACAGCCCAATCAGAACCACGCCGCCCGCGAAAACGGCTCGACGCAGAGTTTCGGAGCGCCAGCATGGTCTGCTGCTGCATCGAAGTTTGAGCATGGCGCAGAGCTCCGAGCGCTGTTCGCACGCTGTACTTGATTTTTGGCCACGTACTGCTGGCCGGAGCATGCACGATTCGTGCTCTGATAAACAGTGTGGCGCCATTTCAGGTTGCAGATTGATCAACCCACCCGTGACTGAAGACCCGATCGAGCCGGCATCGAATACGCCGCCCCTGCAAAACGTTTGGGTCTTGGCAAATTGCAGCGACTGTATATAACGCCCGCTGTACCCGCTCCGGTTGGAGGCTGATCGGGGACCGTGTTGCATCCGCAAGAGTGGCGATGTGATGCGGAGGGGCCGCAAGCGAGGGTCCCGCTCCCCAGTGTCTTCACTCTTCATGGGTTCCTGTTGGCCCTCAAAGGTCCAGCAGAGGCTTTGCGCCGGAAGGGACCGCGCGTGGCATAGGCTACGCGTGATAGATAAAACCAGAAGGGCCATGACATGCCGCTTTACGAGCATGTTTTCCTGGCGCGCCAGGACATCTCCAATCAGCAAGTTGAAGCGCTGACGAAAGAATTCGCCGACGTCATCACCGAAGGTGGTGGGTCGGTCACCAAGACGGAATACTGGGGTCTCAAGAGCCTCGCTTACAAGATCAAGAAAAATCGTAAGGCGCACTTCGCATTCTTCAACATCGATGCGCCGGCGGCCGCCGTTGCGGAGATGGAACGGCGCATGGGCATTCAGCCAGACATCCTGCGCTTCATGACCGTGCGCGTTGAAGCGCTGGAGGCCGAACCCTCCGTCATGATGCGGAAGCAGGATCGAGAGGACCGCGGCGAGCGGGGTGAGCGTGGCGACCGTGGCGAGCGTCCCGATCGCGGTCCGCGTGGTTCTGGTGGTGGGCTCCGCAGTGGCGAGCGGAGCGATCGGGATGGCGGTTCGACCTTCCGCGCGCGTCCGCCTCGCGAAGGCGGCAGCTTCCGGGACGGGGATGCCCCACGCGGCCCACGCGGCTCGCGTCCGCCGCGCAGCGACAACCCTGGATCGGAGGAGTAATCAATGACGGACGCCGTACCCCAACTTGCCGCCCGCCGCCCGTTTCATCGCCGCCGTAAGACATGTCCATTTTCGGGCGATCACGCACCGAAAATCGACTACAAGGACGTGCGCCTGCTCGGCCGTTACATTTCCGAGCGTGGGAAAATCGTCCCGAGCCGCATTACGGCGGTCTCGGCCAAGAAGCAGCGGGAACTCGCCCGTGCTATCAAGCGTGCGCGTTTCCTTGGGCTGCTCCCGTACGTACTGAAATAGGCACTTCGTCCCGTCCAGCCGGCTCGCTGTAAGCGAGGGGATGGCACAGGAAAACATGACCGTTCCATCCGGCCGGTTCGCCGCCGGCGTGTCGGATGGGACAATCAAAGATGGTTGGGACAGCGGTCGAGCACCGGATCTGCCCCTAACCGCGCAACGCGGGACAGCTCACGATGGGACGCAATCAGTTCCTGATCGCAATCGGCCTCGGTGTGGTGGCGGCGGTGGTGTTCGCCTCCGCAACGACCGGGCCGGTGCTGATCCGCTACGCGCTGTTCCTTCTCACATCACTCCCGATTTTTCTCGCGGGTCTCGGATGGGGCTGGCGCATGGCGGCACTCGCGGGAACGGTCAGTGTCGCGCTCGTCGCACTTGGCGGAGGCGCTCTGCCAGCCGCGCTCTTTGCTTTGTCCCAAGTCATTCCACCCGTCATCTTGTGTTACCTCGCACTGCTGAGCCGGGTGTACCAGCCGGAGGGGGCGGCCAACGAGACGATCGAATGGTATCCCCCGGGCCGTCTCGTCCTTTGGTCGGCCGTGATGGCAGGCCTGCTAACCCTCG
>JAKALI010000563.1 GCA_021813195.1 Pseudomonadota bacterium | reverse complement strand
CAATGCTGGAAACCGTGATGCTCGCCGTGCTCATCGCGCTGATGGTCGGGGCGGTGAAGCTGGGCGAAGAGATACTCAAAGCCCTGCGACCGCGATCGCATCCGGGGAACGAACCGAACGGAGGAAAGCCGTGAAAACACATCGGCCGAACGAACCCGGAAGCGAAAATATATCTGACACTGAAGCGCAGCGACCGGCTCCGTCCATAGAACATCCCGAGTTGCGCTTGATTGAGGGCGGGATCGAGTTAACGGCGCGCGAGATGCTGAAGCTCTTTACTGGATCTGACTCGGCCTCGATCCAGAAGGCACTGGCGCGGCTCGAGCGGCGTGGTGATCTACATCTCGCTACCCGCTCGCCGGAGCTCGTCGATCCGAGCGGCGAGGCTCTACCCCGCCCGAAGCAAGATCCCTAGCGGTGTTCTCGGGACTTTGCATCTAGAAATCATCAACCAGATGTATCCGGAAGTTTTCCACACGGCGGGGGGCATGCTAAGGTGCCAGCAGGGTGATGGAGTTCACCTGCGACCGCCCTCAGGGCTGATGACTCCTACAGGCAACTCGAAGGCATTCCCGCAAGGAACCCCGTCGTGTCCTGTACTGCGCGATCGTTCGTCGCATCGTCCGCTTTTCACGCCGTGCGCCAGTGTGGCCGGTGGAACTGATGCCCGCCGATTTCGCCATGCCCGACATCGATCGCCGGAAGAACCCGATGCTGTCGGCACTGTATCGGGCCCGCGCCTATCTGCTGGAGCGACAGTCACCCGGCGGCGGTTTTTGTTTCTATCGCGGCGACTATCTGGAAGAACCCAATCTTTCCGATACGTGGCACGCCGTCGCCGCGCTGACGAACTTGCTGGGCGTCGTGCTGCCGGCGAAGAACTGCCACGCCGAGTTCATCATCGGGCGAGCGATCGAGCCGCAGCCCTTCGCGCTCTATTGCAGGGTGCGTGCCCTGCTTGCGTTGGGCGTCGATAATCCGAAGTCGACCGAGGTGCAATCGGCGGTGATGGCGCTACGGGTGCATCTGCCCGACCTCGCGATGCACGCGCCACTCGCCGACTCATTGCAGCGATTTGAATGCACCTTGTGGCTGAGGCGACACTTCGATCTGGCTGTGGCAGCCGACGACCTGGCGCTGGCGTTGCTGCAGGGGGAGCATGTGAACGGAGGCTACGGAACGCCGCCGAACTTGCTGGATACGGAGGCGGCCATCGCGGTACTGATGCTCTGCGGCCACACTCCCGCCTCGCGCACGGGCGAGTTCGTGAATCGCATGGCCGTGCCCGGTTTCGGTTTCCGGCTGACGGCGGACTCCCTCTCTCCCAATCTGGAGACGACGTGCGCGGGCATGACCAGTTGCTGTCGACTGGACCTGCCCATTCCGCATGCCCGGGATGCCGTCGCCTTCATCCTGAGCTGTAAGACCGGCAACGGCGGCTTCGCCCGGGCGGCCGGTGCGCTGCCGGACCTGGCGCTGACCCATCTTGCTCTGGGTGCCCTGGCTGAGCATGTGGCTCCGCTGTCGTTGTACGACATCACATCGGCCCGTCGCGATGCATGGGGATCTGCGGATGAACGCCGGGTTTGAATCGTTGCAAGCCACACTCTCGGTTGCCATGGCGGAGGCGGCGCGCATCCCTGGCGTCGCCGCCCCGACGCTTGCTGGCATCAGGACGAAATTTGCGGAGCATGCCTTCAATCTGGTGGTGGCGGGGGAGTTCAAGCGCGGCAAGAGCACTCTGATCAACGCATTGCTCGGCGCGAACCTGTTGCCGACCGGCGTGGTGCCGCTCACTTCGGTAGTCACCCTGTTGCGCCATGGCGATGTCGCCGCCGCTGCTGTGTTGTTCGAGAGTGGCGAGACCCGCAGCGTGCCGCTTGAGGCTCTGCCGGGTTACGTCACCGAGCGTGAAAACCCGGGCAACAGCAAGCATGTGCGGGAAGTCGTTGTGGATTTCCCATCGGAATGGCTCAAGGACGGTATCCGGTTAGTGGATACACCGGGTGTCGGTTCGGTTCATGGCCATAACAGCGAGGTCACCTCTCGCTACCTGCCTGAGGCCGACGCGGTGATCTTCATGGTCTCCGCAGATCAGCCGATGGGTCGCAACGAACTCGATTTTCTCGTCGACATCCGCCGGTATGCGAGCAAGGTGTTCTGCCTGCTCAACAAGATCGATTACCTCTCTTCGGCGGAACGCGATGAGTCCATGGCGTTTACCGTTGGGGTGCTGCGCGAGGCCATCAGTGCCGAGGTCCCGGTCTTTGCGGTGTCGGCGCGACAGGCCATGCAGGCCCGAACCAACAGCGATGCGCAGCAGTGGATCGACAGCGGGCTCTCGTCGTTCGAGCAGACACTGCGACGCTTCCTGCAGAATGAGGGGGGCGGCATCTGGCTCGATTCAGTACGGCGTCAACTGCTTCGGTTGCTGGCCGAAAGCCGGTTGTCGCTCGAACTCGAGCGACAGGCCTTGTCGTCGCCGCTGGCCTCCCTGGAAGCGAACCTGCTGGCGTTCGCACGAAAGAAGCAGGAAACGCTGCAAGCCAAAGCCGATCTCGAGGCATTGCTCGAAGCGGATGGACGCAGACTGCTCCGTCAGCGGGTCGAGCCCGACTTGACGGCATTCAAGCAGGAGCTCTTGCACCGCCTCCTTGCATCTCTGGACAGCTGGTACGACGAGTTGCGCGTTCAGGGTGCTGCCACCTTGCAGTCCGGCCTCGAAACGCGGCTGGTTGCCGATGTGCGCTGCGCGTTTGATACCTGGCGCGCGGAGGAGGACATCATCGTGAACGAAGCCTTCGGGCGTTTGTGCAACCGTTTCTGGCAAGGTATGCACGACGCAGTGGACGAGCTGCTGCGGTATTCCGCCGAGTTGTTCGCTATACCGTTCACCGCCATCGCTACCGAATCCCTGTGGCGTACCCAATCGGGGTTCTACTACAAGTTTTGGGAAGTACCGCCCACATTGCAGATGTTGAACCAGACGCTCGTGCGTCTGCTACCCGGAAGCCTTGGCCATCCCATGATCCTGCGCCATGCATGCGCGCGCGTGGGCGAACTGGTGGACATGCAGTCGGGTCGACTACGCCATGATTTCGAGGAGCGGATAAGGAAGAGCGCGCAGGGCTTCCGCCGCGAAATGTACGAGCGCATCGAAGCCACCGTTGCCGGCATCGAGGCTGCCATCGAGAAAGGGCGGCAGGTCAGGAGCCGCAGCGAGGGCGAGGTAGCGTCGCGATGCGAGGTGCTGTCGCTGGCACTCGAACAAATCCAGGCACTCGAATCACAGTTTGCGACAGACGCGAGCAGACAATGATGCAAGTAGATCGCTGTGCGGCATGTCAGCGCCACGGCGACCTGGTACGTCCGGGTGACCCCGGCGGCTGGTGGAAGAGCGCGCCGACGTGGGGGAAGATGCGTCCGCAACGTGGCAAGGCGAGGTTTTACAGCCCTCAAGACGCCGACACGGCGCGGCGCGCCAGGCCGCACCCCTTGTTGACACTTTGCGCTGCCTGGGCGCGTTTGCTGCTGCGTGTGCATGCGTCATGGCACATGGCATGACAGAATTGCGGCACCGAACAAGGCGATGGGACTCGCCTCATAGCGCCCCCCGGCGATGATGGTCCCTGCTCAGATTGGCTTGAAGCCACCGCACGTCGGCTTGTGACCACATCGGGACGCGACCATGTTCGAGCATGTCGTCATCAACATCCTGCAGTTGGCCTATGTGCTGCTGCTGGCGCCGCTGGCCAAGGGCGTGCTCAACCGCATGAAGGAACTCCTGCAGGGCAAGGCCGGGCCAAGCA
>JAKALI010000030.1 GCA_021813195.1 Pseudomonadota bacterium | reverse complement strand
CCGATCGGGCGCGGATCTCCATGTGCAGAGGGACGGCGCCCAAGAACGGCACGCCAAGCTTGGCGGCTTCGTTTTCCGCACCGCCATGTCCGAAAATATCGCTGCGCGTGCCGCAGCTGGGGCACAAGAAGTAGCTCATGTTTTCGACGATGCCGAGGACGGGGACGTTGACGCGCTGGAACATCGCCAATCCCTTGCGGGCATCGATGAGGGCCAGATCCTGCGGGGTTGAGACGATTACAGCCCCCGAAAGTGGCACTTGTTGCGCCATCGTCAATTGCACATCGCCCGTACCGGGCGGCATATCGATCACGAGGACGTCGAGATCGCCCCAGAGCACTTCACGGAGCATTTGATTGAGGGCTTGTACGACCATCGGCCCGCGCCAGACGATGGGCGTACCTTCGTCGACCATGAAGCCCATCGACATGGCCTTGAGGCCGTAAGCTTCCATTGGCCGCATCTTATTCTGGTCAGTGACATGCGGCTTGCCCGACAGTCCAAGCAGGCGCGGCTGCGAGGGCCCGTATATGTCGGCATCCATCAGTCCTGTCTTGAGGCCGATCGCGCGCAGCCCCAACGCGAGATTGACGGCCGTCGTTGATTTCCCCACACCGCCTTTGCCCGAGGCCACGGCGATCAAGTGCTTCACGCCCGGTATGCCAAGGGGCTGCGTGGCGCTGCGCGGTGAGATTGTTGGCGGTGGGCCGGAGCGTGGAGCGGCTCCATCGCCAGCGCTCCCGCGTTCGCGCGCTTCGCGCACGCGCGGGTGCTCGGTGACGTTGCTCGCCTTTGCTGCCGCGGAAGGCTGGGTTGCTGAGGGTTTGGCACCGCCATCAGCGGTAAGGACCGCAACCACACCAGAGACGCCGTCAATTTCCGAGACGACTTTTTCGGCAGCTTGGCGAAGTGGCTCGAGTTCCCGGGCGCGCGCGGGCGATACGGTGATGGAGAAATACACCCGGCCGTCCCGGATCATGATTTCTGACAACAAACCCAGATCGACGAGGTTGCTTTCGAGGTCCGGCCCCTTCACGCGACGCAGGGCATCGAGGACCCTGGACTTGTCCACTGCCATTACTGGGCTCCTGGAATGTCGATCGCTGGCGAGATGGCAAAAGCGCCGCCCGCTCAGGCTGGCGGGCACCGAATTCCCGCATCACGTTTTCAAGTTAGCGACCATATTAGGAGACGTCGCGGTGGAAGTCACCGGCTGCGGTCGCTATACCAAGGTCCGCCCATGGTCAATCTGACGCGGGGTGGGACGGGACGGGGCGCGTTGGAGCCCCCGTTCTGGACGAGGTCGAAATCGTGCACACGAGAGGATGGCATGGCGCCCTTCCCAGCTCCCCTCTTGAAGCTCTCGCGCGCCATAGACGCGGCGACGACGTTCGTGGGCCGCAATGTTGCCTGGTTGATCGTCGTCGCCGCCATCATCAGCGCGGGCAACGCTGTCGTTCGCAAGGTATTCGATACAAGCGCGAATGCGTGGCTGGAACTCCAGTGGTGGCTATTTGCGCTCGTCTTCCTGTTGGCGGCACCCTGGACGCTGAAAGAAGGTCAGCACATCCGCATCGACATCCTCAATCAGCGCTTCTCAAAACGTGCGCGTGACTGGATCGAGCTCATTGGCCATGGCCTCTTTCTGATGCCCGTCACGCTTGTCGTGCTCTACACGTCCTGGTTCTTCTTCGCGATGTCATGGGCACAAAACGAGCAATCCAAGGATGCCGGCGGACTGCCGCAATGGCCGATCAAGGCGCTGATCCCCTTGGCGTTCGCTTTGCTGTTGGCACAGGGTATCTCCGAGCTGATCAAGCGTGTGGCGATCATGCGGGGCGCGATCGACGAGCCGCCGTCCGAGCAGCCAAGTTATCATGATGCGGTGACCGAGGCCGGGCGTGTCGATCGTCCGTGAGCGGCGACGCGAAGTTCGAAGCGGGGGAGTTCATTCGCGATCATGGCGGTTTTCCTAGCACAGAACCTAGCGCCATTCATGTTCGCGGCGCTGATCGCGTTCCTGTTGCTCGGCTATCCTGTCGCCTTTTCGCTGGGTGCCGTGGGCCTGCTGTTTTTTGTCATCGGCGTCGAACTGGCTCCCTTCTCGGATGGCGTCATCACGCTGTCCTGGCCACTGCTCAACTCGATGCCGGGTCGCATCTACGAGGTGATGCGCAATGATACGCTGCTTGCCATACCCTTCTTCACATTCATGGGACTGATCCTCGAGCGATCGGGTATGGCCGAGGACTTATTGGAAACTGTCGGCCAACTCTTCGGCAGCGTGCGCGGGGGATTGGCTTATGCCGTCATCTTGGTCGGCGCGCTCCTTGCTGCGACGACGGGCGTCGTCGCGGCGTCCGTGATCTCAATGGGTCTTATCTCGCTGCCGATCATGTTGCGCTATGGTTATGATCGCAAACTTGCGTCGGGAACGATCGCGGCATCAGGCACGCTGGCCCAGATCATTCCGCCCTCGCTCGTTCTGATCGTGCTCGCCGACCAGCTTGGACGGTCGGTGGACGACATGTATCGCGGAGCCCTGCTGCCGGGCTTGGCCCTCGCCGGACTTTATGCGCTCTATGTGTTCGTCATCTCGCTTTGGCGACCCTCCAGCGCGCCTGGTCTGCCGGTGGACGGAATTGCATATCGCCAAGCGGATGGGTCGCGCGGACTGACCTCGCTGGGCGTGTTGACGGCGGCGTGCGGGGCGATCGCACTTTTCGTCATGTGGCGCACGACCTATGTCGGCCTTGATTTTGCGATCCTCTTCTTGGCGGTCGCCATTGTTGCAGGTCTCGCGTTTGCCTTTGTCAATCGTCTGGTGATTTGGCGATGGGAACGCGGATTTCTATCACCCCTTGCCGAGCGCGTGACGTTCGTGATGGTGCCGCCGCTATTTCTGATCTTCCTCGTCTTGGGAACGATCCTGCTTGGGATCGCCACACCGACGGAAGGCGGGGCCATGGGCGCGGTCGGCGCTCTCCTGCTCGCGGGCGCCAAGAGATTTGCCAATGCCGAACCTGGTCGTCTCAACTGGGCAATCGTGCGTCAGGCTGCCGAAGCCACCGCGAAGCTCTCCGCGTTTGTCATGTTCATTCTGATCGGCGCACGCATTTTTTCGCTGACCTTCTATGGCATTAACGGTCATATCTGGGTCGAGCATCTGCTGACATCGCTGCCAGGGGGGATGTACGGCTTTCTGATCGCTGTCATGATCATGGTGTTTCTGCTCGCGTTCTTTCTGGATTTCTTCGAGCTTGCTTTTATTCTTGTGCCGTTGTTGAAGCCGGCGGCCGAGTTGATTTTTCGATCCGCACCAGAGGCTGTCGCGCTCGCCAAAGCTTTCGGCATTGCGGTGGTAACAACGACGGATACGTCTGGCGCGGTTGTGGAGCGCGTTGCCGATGTGACCCCGTTTATGATCTGGTTTGGCGTGCTGCTTGCCGTCAATATGCAGACGAGTTTCATGCACCCGCCGTTCGGTTTCGCATTGTTTTATCTGCGCTCCGTGGCGCCTAAGGAGACATACGTCGATCGCGTGACGGGGCGCACGATGCCGCCGGTTGCGACCTCTGAGATTTACTGGGGTGCTTTGCCTTATTTGTTCATCCAGCTCGCGATGGTGGCAATTGTGATGCTTGTGCCGTGGCTCGTCATGCAAGGGGTCGTCAATCCCAAAGGCGTTACCCCGCCTGCGGTCGTCGAACACTCCGGCTCGGATCCGGTGGGTGGGCTGTCGGGACCGCCAACACTGGGCGATCCTTCAGGCCGCTTTGCGCTGCCACCCGAACCGCCCTACATCGATGGCCCGCACACGCCCTACACCGGCCCTAAACCTCCGACGCTCGACATGCGCGAAGGCCCACGATTGGATTGAGGTTTCAACCACAGCCAAACACTCAGGCAAGGCGGAACGGCGCGTTCACGCAACGCATGCCCATCGTCCAGATCCGGCGGCTTGTCGCGCCGATGAGAGCGACGGTGACAATGTCACTGCTTGATCTGTCGTTCCTCCGCAAAGTGTTGAACGACGCACGCCTGCAGGCGTGTGTCGTGACGCGTGGTATCTGGCACAACGTGAGGTTGGGTATGAAGGGCAGGAACTTTCTCTGGAGCGCGGTGCTGCTGAGCTTGCCTAGCATTTTTGTGACATCGCTGGCTCAAGCTGAACCGACGACAGTGACGGTGCGGGTCCTCAGTGAGGGCGCGAAATTCATCGGCACGTCCATGGGTGGAATGCGTGTGACCCTGAAAGATGCCGAAACCGGCGAAGTCCTTGCGCGGGGTTTGACGGCCGGAGGAACCGGCGACACCAAGCGCATCATGGAAGGCAAGCTGAACGACGCAATTTCCGATAGCAGTTCGGCTCACTACACGGTCACGCTGGATTTGGATCGGCCCCGGCTCGTCGAAGCAGAAGTCTTCGGGCCCTTGGCACAAGCACAGTCCGCCCTGCGGGCGGTCTCTACCATGTGGGTCGTGCCGGGCAAGCATGTCGCCGCCGCAGACGGCTGGGTGTTAAACCTTCGCGGGCTTGTGGTGGATGTGCTGGGTCCGCCAGCCCACATCAAGTTGCCCCAGACGACCCAACAAGTGAAAGTCGAAGCCAATGTAGTGATGATGTGCGGCTGTCCAATCAACCCGGATGGCCCATGGCGTGTCGACGACTTCGAGGTGACCGCAACAGTTCTTCGCAACGGGAAGCCTCATGGTTCCGCCCCAATGGCTTATGCGGGAGCCACGAGCCAATTTACCGGCACACTCTCGGTAACCGAGCCCGGTGTCTACGAAGTCATCGTCGCCGCGTATCAAAAGAGTACGGCCAATACGGGTGTCGATCGAACAACTTTCATCATCGAAGAGGCCAAGACATAGGGTGATCAATGCGCCCTGATTTCTACCGCCGCATCCGCAATGCGGCGGTAGAGCGCCGATTTGCGCTCCAGTGGCCACCAATCGTAGAGAAAGGTTTCAAGCGGCTTCCAATTGGCGACCCAGCCGATGATGACGAGGCTCTCTTGGAGAATGCGCGCGATCGGGCCAGAACCCAGGAGGTTGGGTATGATCTGGCTGGTGAGAAGACAAAACACCAGCACGGGCACGCTGATCGAAAGGTAGCGCCAGCCCAGACGAAACAATTCGCGCTTGTCGCGTTCGATCCATTCCGCCTGCAGACGAAAATAGTTCTTGAGTGCCAACGCCAGACCTCGCTCCTCGGCGCGCCGGGCTTCGTCCGGTGGCATATGCAGGACGATATGGATCGGCGCGTCCTTAGGTAATTCGCGTGCCCAACCGGCGATGTGAGCTTCCGCATCCGCGTCGAGATCGCGCTCGTCGAAAGGAGAGGGATCGAAGGAGTTGAATAGCTGTTCGATGCGCTGAATGCGCACTTCAATCATTGCGCCGTTCAACATGGCCCGGTTTTCCCGCAAAAGTTGTCGTCCATTCGAAAGAGGTCGTAGCGGGGATGAGTCGATGGTTAGAAAAGTTGGATAGGCGGCAACAGCCATCCCGCGATGCCCGCCGCAACCGCCAGGACCGCCACGGCGAGCAGGCGTTGCCCGACTTCAACCCCGCCGGTCATCCAGCCTAAGACCGCCTTGGCGATGGTGTTCACGCCAACCGCCAGAAGGATCGCATTGGCAGCGACGGCATTGTTGGCTAGATCCGCGCCCAGCCGCGACATCGAGAGTGTCACAGCATCCACGTCGGCAATACCGGAAACAGCTGCGAGCGCGTAGGCCCCGGCACTGCCGGCAAACATGACAAGCAGTTTGGCGAGTAGCGTGATCACGGTCAGCAGTGCCCCGAATTGGAGGACTGTTTTCAACTCGAACGGGTTGGTCAAGCGCAGTTCTTTGCCTTGGGCGCGGTCAGGAGCGCCCGCCTTGAGAAACAACAAGCCGGCGACGGTGAGCGTGAGGCCCAGCAGCGCGATCGGCAGGACCACACGTGGCAGCAGCGCCACTCCGATCGCGGCGACCACGACGAGGACGCGCGCGGCCATCGTCGCCGATGAAAGGAGGGCTCCGGCCAGGAGCTGGTCGCGCTGGGCGGGGTGCTCCTCGGCGAGCCGTGCCAGGGTCACGGTTACCGCGGTTGAGGAGACAAGGCCGCCGGCGACACCGGTAGCAATGATGCCGCGTTGTTCGCCCATTAAGCGGATGGCGATGTAGCCGGCAAACGAGATCGCGGCGATCAGGATCGTCATCAACCACAGTTCGAACGGGTTGAGCGCATCCCAGGGATCGACTGTGCGGTTGGGCAGGAGCGGCAGCAGGATGAACGTCATCGCCAGCAGCAGGAGACCCGAGCGCAACTCAATCCACGACAGTCGTCCCACGAAGGCGTGGAGCGCGCTTTTGAGCGCCAGCAGTCCGGCAACGGCGACACCCGTCGCCGCGGCCGCCGCCGTGTCGCCGGCGACGGCATAGGCCCCGAGCGCAAAGGCGAGCATGGCGGCTACGACGGTTGTGGCACCGAACGTTCCGTCAGCGACCGCCTCGCGGAGCCGGAAGAAAATGATGGCGGCACTGAAGGTGGCGAATGCGAGGGCCAAGGCGATGGTACCGGCATCGCCCCGCGACAAGGTCAGCAGTCCCCACACACCGCCGAGAACCCCCGCTAAGGTATGCGTGCGCAGCCCCGCCGCGCGCTCCCCCTCGCGCTCGTTGCGGGACTGCCAGCCGCGCTCGAGACCAATGAGAAATCCGATCGCGAGAGCGACCGAGAGACGTTGGATGAGTTCGGCGGTGTCCATGTGCGCCTGCTGGTCAGACCAACATCAGAATTGCCGGTCTCGGGGGTTGAAGAGTGTTAGAATAGTGTCAAATTTCATGACAGGAAGTCTTATGACTGCCGGCCTTGTTGTCCGGCGGCCGAATTCGGCAGCGGCGCCGTGCGCGCCATCCAACTTGAGCGGGCCGAACCATGATTACCTTGGAAGATTGCATCGCGTTGTGCGGCTTGAGCGAGGATGAAATCCTGGCCATCGCGGAACATGAACATGTGCCCGAAATCGTAGCCGCGGGGATGGCGACATCCATGCTGCAGTGCCGGGAGGGTTGCGAGGAGATCCGCGATATGATCGTTGACGATATCCGTGCGGCGCGCGATCGCGGTGACTGGCGCCACGTGCGCGAGCTGATCGCCTGTCTGCAGCATTTTCTGCAAGAGCATCCGGACGTCATTCCGGTATACGGCCGCGGCGGCAGCGCGGCGGATTGAGCGGCTCGCAAATCCTGCATCCTGACCGCCCGATGTGTCCGGTCGCAGACAACCGCGCGGGATTGCAACCGTCATTGGCCGACATTCTCACCTTCCACTAAAGTTGACTATTCCGGCCTTGACGGCGCACCCAGATTTTCCGCACACTGGCTGTGTTGCAGGACCGGTCTGGCGTAACATTGCAATTTTTGATTGCAATTCTTCTACCAAAGATAGAAATTCGCCCGATCGGACTGGCAGTCGCGCACTGCGCCGGGGGGGCTCAGTTGAGATATTCGCGATCGCGACAAGTGTCCACAACGCTGGATAGGTCAACTTGGCCTGTCCGAGTTCGCTTCGTGATGGGGGATCGGCACGGGAGCCGATGTCGCCGGGCTCGAGCGCGTCCGGCATCTCCATACCAGCCGCATACACGCTATCGCGACCTGGGCCTGGATTTCCGCCGCCAGCCTGGGGGCGCGGCGCGCCTGTTCGTCAGCCCATCAGATGGGCTGGGACTTGTTTCCACGCACGGCATTCAGGAGATCAAGCATGTCGAACATCCGGCTCGAGCGGTTCCCCATCCAAGTGCCGCTGTGGGGCCCCATCACGTGGGGTCATCTGGGCGGAGATCATCTCCAAATCGTGTTGCAGCAAGATCCCTTCGATAATGGGGAAGGTCAACACCGTTGGTGGGTCATCGAGGGCACACGCACGGCTCCGAGCCCTGGAATACCGTATGAAACCATCGGTGCGTATGGCGCCAGCGGCCTGGCGACGATCGCCGATTCCTACGGTATCAGGACCCCAAGGAACTCGCGGATCTGATTGGGACGCCTTCGAAACGCGGTTCCGTCATTTTGCCATTCGAAAATGTGTTCAATGCTTGGTTTTTGATGAAAGAGAAAGGCATCGATCTCAACGATCAATTTTTCCCCTATATCGCGGTTTCGCTCCCACT
This sequence comes from Pseudomonadota bacterium, assembly GCA_021813195.1. The sequence goes on along the minus strand of JAKALI010000030.1, from coordinate 9,261 downwards.
TGCTCCACTGCCAGTCGCCAACTCATCGTCGATGGTGGCCTCGCTCCTCTACTACGCGGGCGTCGACATCGCACAGAACATGCCGTTTCAGTTTCTCACATTCACGACTGGGCATCATACGCTCCTTGGAACCAGTGGCGACGACGAACTGAGCATCCAATGGTCATTCGATACGCTTCTTGGAGGCCAAGGCAACGATACCCTGATCGGCGGCGAGAGCGGCATTGCCATCGAAAAGTTTTATGGGGGCGAGGGTGACGACACATTCAAATGGTCGCCGGGTCGCAATTTCTTGCACGGTGGTCAGCCATTTATGCCTTACGAGGACGATGGTCTTGATACGGTCGACTACAGCGGTGCGGGTGTCATCCGGATCGAAAGAACCGCGGTTCCGACGGAGCACTTGATCGCAACCTTTGTCGTCACCCACAGTTTCGGGATCGACTACCTTTATTCCATCGAGCGGGTGGCCCACAGCCAACTGAACGACACGCTGATCATCGGAGAGGGCGTCGTTTATACACCTACAAGAACGCGAGTTGAGCTCGACTTGGGCGAGGAAGAGGAGGGCAAGCGCGAAGACGGCAACGAAGGCGACGTCATCGATCTCAAGGGCAAACCGAAAGCTCTGCTGATCGCCCCGTCCGACGATCCCAAGGTCATTCGCGTGGCAGAAGCCGTCGCCGGCAGTCAGGACTTCCCAACAGATCACGGAATTTGGGTGCGATCGGCCGAGACCCTAATTGCCACAGATCTAGATGATCGGATTTATGCCGGTGCGACATTGCGTGTGGTCGTCGCGGGTAACGGAAACGACCTTGTTGATGCGCGAGCGGTGGCACCCTTCAGCCGGATCAACCCGGAACAATTCGATGCGGAAATCGATGGTGGCGAGGGTGATGACATCCTCGTTTCGGGCAGTGGCCACACACGCATGCAGGGTGGGATGGGCAGCGACACGTTCATTCTGTCATCCTTATCAGATTTGGAAAATGTTGGACGGCGCGTGGAGTTCGTCATCGAGGGTGGGGACGCATCCGACAAACTGTTCGTTCCCTACAACTTTCTGAAGCCCGGGCCGGGTAACTACGAAAATTCCGAACTCTTCCAAATTTTGGGCGGGGTCGGGATCTATCCGGGAATCGCGAGCTTCGATGACCTGCCGCAGGTCGATGCATCAGGAAGTGCGTTGCTGACTCCCGATGCCTATTTCGTGCCGTGGCAAAGCATGCACGATTACAATTTCAATCCGAATGCGTCGCAGGGCATACTGGATTTTAGCGGCATGATCCGCTTTTCGCGCGATCAGTCCGATCTCCTAATACACATCTTCGGAGGCGACACCGTGGATGTGCAAGAGACGGACAGCGACGGCAACATCTACACCTACACAGCGACGGTGCCTTTCTTTGAGACCGAAGCCATCATTCGCGTCAAAAATTTTTCAGAAGGGGATCTCGGCATTCGATTCTATGCCCTGACAGGTGAGCAGGTCATTACGCATGCGCCGAACTTCATCGGCCAAACTCAGTCGACGGTGTACGCAAACTGGGACGAGATCGTCAATTTGCTCATGAACGGCGGACAACTGTTCGATCCGCTGCCTCCCGCACCAAAGACTCCGATCTACGATTTTCCCGAGCCCGGTTCACGCGACGAACGCGAGCGTCTCGATGGAACAGAGGAAGACGATTTGCTGATCGCCAGCCTGACATCTGGCGGGGGGAGCGCACGAACCTCAGCAGCCGCTCCGCCTACGTATTCGAGCGGCAGCGATCTCTACGGCGGCGGCGGCAACGACACGCTCATCGGCGGTGACAAACGGGATCGGCTCGACGGCGGAAGGGGCGCTGACGTCATGTCTGGTGGGCGCGGCGACGATACGTATGTTGTTGACGATGCAGCCGACAGCGTCATCGAGCTCGACGGTGAAGGCTACGATACGGCAATTTCCAGCATCGACTTCACGCTCCCCAGTCATGTCGATCGGCTGGTCCTCATCGGTGGTGCCGTCGCTGGCACCGGGAACGCTCTCGACAATGCGATCGAAGGTAACGCGCTCGACAATCTTTTGGTTGGTGCGGAAGGCTCGGACACGCTGGTTGGAGGTCGCGGCAATGACCGCCTCGTCGGCGGCGCTGGGAGCGACAATTACGTCTACATGATTGGTGATGGGCTCGACGTTATCGCCGATACGGGCGCATCGGATGACATTGACGTTCTATTTGCCGTGGGTGTCGAAGCGTCCCAGGTATCGGTCCACATCTCATCAAATGCCGCTGACGACGTTGTCTTGCGCTTCGCCGACGGTGGACGTGTGACGCTCGAACAGTTCTTCTCAGGTCAGTCCATCGAGATCGTTCGCTTTGACGACGGCACGCGATGGACCCGCGCAGACATTGAGGCCGCGGCGACGAGCAACGGTGTCCTCGCGAATGACGCGCCGGTTGCGCGTGATGACGGTGTCTTTTACACATATCTCGATGAAATCGTGCTGCCAGCGCGCGCCTTGCTCGAAAATGATCGCGATATGGATGGCGACCCCCTCCAAATCGTCGCCATCATGGCGGAGACGGCCGGCGGCTTGGCCGAGGTTACGGACAGCGGCGATGTCAGGCTCGGCATCGAAGACGGACGCTCCGGCCTCGTCGAGTTTACCTATACCGTTTCGGACGGTCGTGGCGGACTCGTGACGGCGCGCGGCGCAATGCTGTTCTTGAAGAACGCCGCGCCGGTCATGCTCAACGGCGGTCTCGTCAATCAACATTCGCCAGAGGACGAACTGTGGACATTCCAGATTCCCGCCAACCTGTTTACCGATCCCGACAACGATCCGGTTCTGATCAACGTGTCGATGGCGGATGGGAGCGCGCTGCCCGCCTGGCTCAGTTACGACAGTCTGACGCGCACGCTGAGCGGCCTGCCTCCAGAGAACTTCCATGGCGTCTTCGACCTGCGCGTGAATGGCACTGATGGTCAGCAGACAGTCGAAGCCCCCTTCCGGTTGACGATTACACCCGTCAACGACGCTCCAGTCGCGCGCGACGATTCAGGCTTCACCACGAGAGCGAACTCCCCGCTGATCATTGCTGCGAGTGCTCTGCTCGCAAATGACTCGGACGTCGATGGTGACACACTGACCATCATCGCGGTTGGCGAGGCTCAGAACGGCCGCGCTGTGCTTGAGGCTGATGGAACAATCCGGTTCACGCCAGCCGTAGGTTTCGTGGGCACGGCTAACTTCAGCTATACGGTGAGCGATGGGAATGGCGGCACGGCGGTGGGGTCCGTGGGTGTCGTTGTGGAGAGCACCAATTCGCCTCCCGTGGCAATTCGCGGCACGCCCGGCAAAGATGTTCTCGTGGGGACGCCGGATCGGGATGTCATCGACGGTCGAGCGGGTAACGATTCAATCTACGGACGCGGCGGTCATGACACCTTGATCGGCGGCAGTGGGCGCGATCGTCTGTTCGGCGAGGACGGTGACGACGTTCTGCGGGGCGGTACTGGGAACGATCGTCTGGACGGCGGCAGCGGTCATGATCGCCTGTTCGGCGAGGACGGCGACGACGTTCTAAACGGCGGTTCTGGCAACGACCATTTGGACGGCGGCAGTGGCCGCGATCGTCTGTTCGGCGAGGACGGTGACGACGTTCTGCGCGGCGGTGCCGACAATGATCGTTTGGACGGCGGCAGCGGTCATGATCGTCTGTTCGGTGACGATGGCGCCGACGTTCTGCTCGGCGGTGCTGGCAACGACCGCCTAGATGGGGGCGCGGGCAACGATCGGCTTTCCGGTGGGGAGGGCAGAGACGTGTTTGTCTTCCGTGGAACTTTCGGACACGACGTGATTACGGATTTCGAGACCAGCTCCATCGGGCGCACCACAATCGATCGTATCAATCTGTTGGAAGCCGGCCTCGCAAACTATCAGGAGCTTCTCAGTAAGATGACTCAAGTTGGCAACGATACGCTCATCACCGTCGATGAGGGATCATCCATTCGCTTGAAAGGCGTCAAGATCAGCCAGCTCGGAGCAGAGGACTTCATACTCTGACGGGTCCATCGCCGCCGTCAACGCACGATCCAACCAGCTTGCACGAGAGCGATCATGACGAGGGCGCCCGCCGCGACCCACATCGCGAGCATGCGCCAGCGGCTCTGCCTTCGCTCTTCAGCCGCCAAGCGCCGGATTGTCTCATCATCAAGCCGCACGCCGGATCGCACGAGCTCTCCCAGATCGGCCATCGCCCGTTCGGCGCTAGCCAGAACACGCGGCGCGTCCGCGGCGAGGCGGGCGAGGGTCGATGCGCCCTCTCCAGCATCGCGTAGCATGCCCATCGCGCCCAAGTTCTCCGCAATCCAGGCTTTGGCAATCGGCTCGGCAGCCGACCACATGTTGAGCGACGGGTTCAATTCTCGCGCGACGCCCTCGACAATCACCATGCTCTTTTGCAGCAGGATCAACTCCGGCCGGGTCTGCATGTCGAAGACGTCGGTGTAGGCGAAGAGCTGACCGAGAAGATCAGCCATGGAGATCTCCTCTGCCGTCTTACCGTGGATCGGTTCCCCAATCGCGCGCAAGGCCTGCGCAAAAACCTCAACCGGATGATGCGGCGGCACATAGCCGGCCCAGAAATGCACCTCGGCCGCGCGCCGATAATCGCGCGTGATGAGACCATGGAGAATCTCCGCAAGGAAGCGCTGCTCGCGGGCCCCGAGCCGACCCATGATGCCGAAATCGACCGCGACGACGCGACCCTCGCCATCGACGAACAGATTGCCCTGGTGCATATCGGCGTGGAAGAAGCCGTCGCGCATCGCGTGCGTCAGGAACGCACGGATGATGACGAGGCCAAGCGCTGGCAGATCGTGTCCGGCGGCGGTGAGCGCCTTGCGGTCGGCAATCGGAATGCCGTCGATCCACTCGGTGACGAGAACGCGGCGCGCGGTCCGCCGCCAATCGACTGCGGGCACACGAAAGCGTTCCTCGGGCTTGAGGTTCCCCGCCATCTCCGATATGGCCGCGGCCTCGAGACGCAAATCCATCTCGAGTTCAGTTGTGCGTGCGAGATTTTCGACAACGGCCACGGGTCGCAGGCGACGCGAGGGCGGGTGCCAGCGTTCGATGAGGCGGGCCGCAAAAAAGTAGCTTTCAAGGTCGCGCTTGAAGCGCTTCTCGACGCCGGGCCGCAAGATTTTGACCGCCACGGTTCGGCGCACGCCGTTATCTTCGACAACCGCCTTGTGCACCTGGGCAATGGAGGCGGCGGCGACAGGTGGGCCAAATTCAACGAAGTGATCTTCGAGCTTGCCGCCCAGCTGCTCTTCGATGGCGCGGCGTGCCTCAGCCATGGAAAACGGCGGCATACGATCCTGCAACCGCGCAAGGTCAGCCTGCAGTTCGGGCCCGATAATGTCGCCACGTGTCGCGAGAAACTGGCCAAGCTTGATGTAGGAGGGCCCGAGGGCGGTCAGCGCGCGCGACAGCCGCTCGTTGCGGGGGACATGGAAACGAAACGGTGCGGCGAGGATGCGGATTGGTAAGGTTACCCAGCGCAAGACTTTGAGCGCGCCGGGTTCAACGCCGTTCGCCGGCGCAAAGCGCACGGAATGGCTGGCGAGCACGATGCCCGCGCGCGCCAGTCGAACGAAGTTGGTCAGCGCTCCGGGCATGGTACAAAGTTCAGGCTGTGCAGCTGCAACGTATTGAGACCCGTGTGTTGCCGCACAATGCCGCGCGGGAGCGCGATTGCAAGCACGCCGTGTCTGCAAGGTTTGCAATTCGCACGGTCGCTTGGCGGACGACGCAGTGTCCTGGCGCGCGGCGGGGCCAGGCGTCGAGCCGGGCCCCTCACAGAGTGCTCCCTATTTGATGCCGTGCTGCATCTTGGCGGCTTCGACCGTATTTTGCAGCAGACAGGCGATCGTCATCGGGCCAACGCCGCCCGGCACCGGTGTGATGGCGCCGGCGACCCGTGCGCAGTCATCGTAGTTGCAGTCGCCGACAAGCTTGGTCTTGCCGTTACCGGCCGGCACGCGGTTGATGCCGACATCAATCACGATAGCGCCGGGTTTGAGCCAGTCTCCGCGCACCATCTCTGGGATGCCGACGGCGGCAATTAGAAGATCGGCGCCCTTGACGACGCTTTCGATGTTGCGCGTGCGCGAGTGCGCGATCGTGACGGTGCAGTTCTCTCGCAGCAGGAGCGCGGCGACCGGTTTGCCGACAATATTGGAGCGGCCGATGACGACGGCATTCATGCCCGACAGATTGGGCTCCACGGTTTTGGCCAGGATCACCGAACCCGTCGGCGTGCACGGCACAAGTGTGCGTTCGCCGATCCACAAACGACCGACGTTGACAGGATGAAAGCCATCCACGTCCTTGTTCGGATCGATGGTATTCAAGACCTTCTCGGCGTTGACATGCTTGGGCAGCGGAAGCTGCACGAGAATCCCGTTCACTGCCGGATCGTCATTGAGCCTGCGCACGAGGGCCAGGATGTCGGCTTCGCTCGTCTCCGCCGGCAGCCGGTGCTCCCAGGAATTCATGCCGGCTTCCTTGGTCTGCTCGCCCTTGTTCTTAACGTAGACCTTGCTCGCGGGATCTTCGCCAACGAGGACCACGGCCAGTCCTGGCGTCAATCCATGCGCGGATTTGAGCTCCGCGACGCTCTTTGCGACCTCGGCTCGGACGTTGGCGGCGACGGCCTTGCCGTCAATGACACGCGGATGCATCGGCTTCTCCTCTCGGCGGCTGACCACGACAATTCAAATGGAACCCGAAAGCGCGGCACGCCGCGCCGCCATGAGCGCTGCATTACCTGCGATTTCGATGGATTGAACTCGTGACCGATGGCCCAAAGCCACTGTCACCGAGCCCCTGGGGATGTCCAACACGGATGCGAGCAAACGCTCAACCGCCGTGTTGGCTTCTCCGTCGGCCGGTATGGCCCGCACGCGGACGTTGAAAGCTAGGCCCTCGGCGGTCGGGTCGACCCCGTCAACTGTATCTTTGGACGATTTCGGGCAAACGCGCACGCGCACGATGACGCACCCTGGCGCTGGCGAGCGCCAGGGTCGATCTCCGCGCAGCATCAGATGAAGGCCTTAGCAATATTGGGCAGAATCACGCTTTGGATGAAAAATAAGCCCAAGAGCAGCACGACCGGCGAAATATCGATTGCACCAAAATCCGGCAGGGCGCGGCGGATGGGCCGCAGAACAGGCTCCGTAACCGCGTTGAGGGCTTGCCACAGGGCTTGCACAAAGCCGTTGCGCGGGTTGACGACGTTGAAGGCCAATAGCCAGCCCATGATCACCACCGCAATCACCACCCAGGTGTAGAGCGTGATGAGGTAGCTGATGAAACCCAAGAGCTCGATCATCGGTCCCCGCGTCGGTTTGGCCATCGCCGGTCTGTCCGGCGACGCGAGCGACGTTTAGCGTTCGTGGGCGCGATGAGCAAGGCAGGCGGACACCGAACCTTCACTGTATCGCGATCCGGCCCACCGTCCACGGGGTCAAACCGGGGTGAAGCCAAGTCAGGCTGCGCGGCGCAGAGGGGCCGAGCACAGGGAGAGGGCGATGGCGTCGACCGCGCGGCTCCAATCCAACGCCGAAGCCTCCGCTGGGCTGAGATTGAAGGCTCGCAGAGCATCCGCCGGATTGCCGCCATCGCGGAACAGACGCGCGCAGGCTTGCCGTGCGATGGCAAGGCTTTCCTGCCACTGGATCGGGTTGACGTGATCGGGGATCATGGGATCGCTCCTGTTCGACTGAGGCGCCGTTGCATGACCCGGTGGCGGAGCTTCGAGAAGGGTGGCAGGCACCCCGAGTGCCGTGGCACGACTACGCAGAACCGTGTCATGACGTGCCTGGTGGGATGCGTCTCCCGCACCCAAAGTGCCTGCCGATGGCCGCGGAGCTGAAGGGACCTCCGCAGAATTCCTCAAAGTTCCGGCATCGGCGGCTATGAGCCCGCGATCAAAGCCTTTGAGATCTGGCTCAACCTGCAGGGATGCAACGCAAACGCCGTGCGCGACTTGACTGACGATAGACGAAACGAGGTCCGACAACGGACGCCAAGTACTGAGAGACTCTTGCATCGGAACCTCACGCAACAGGGACTGCGACACGCGGGACGCAGAAACTAGGGACGCAACGCGACGCAACCGGGACGCAACTTCGCAACCGTGTCAAAAACTTCGCGCCTAACACGCGGCGCATCGACTGGAGGGAGCAGTCCGGCCAGACGCCGAAACTTTTCACGCCGGACCGCTCGCTTTAGGGCTTGGAACGTACCTTTCAGCACGCTCTTGGGAGAAGTCGTTGGCGAACTTTGGAACGCAACTGACGCAACCGATACGCAACAAACGCAACGCTTACTAAAACCCATCGGCGGAACGCCCAATTCGACGACGGCACGAAGCTCAGGTCGGGCACTGTCACTCGTCCACCGCCTCGGCTCGGCACAACGCAGATCACAAAACCGCCACAACATCTGCCGAGGGCGACTCACACAGCCGGGACTGATGAAACGGGCCATGCGAGCGAACCTTTCGATGCCGCGTCACCACCAGAACCAGACGCGAACACGTCTTCGAAGTTCCGTTTGTGTTCCGCGCTTGGTGTGAATTAACTGCCACACTCGGGCACAAAAATGGCAGCCACTCGTCACTTTGAGGGAATTTTGCTTGCAATCCGTTCAGGTTCTATTCGCGCCAGCCAGATAGCCGTCACGGCTTGCGCCCAACACTGGGGATAATCCATCAAATCTCTGATTATGCTATATAAACTACGATTTCTGAGGGGCCGCGAATGCGGCCTGCAGCGTTAAAATCGTCAGGACGAGTGAAACGACGGCGTTCCAGCCCGCGAAAGACAGCCCGAAGAGGCGCCAAGCGGCCTCGTCGCAACGAATCGCCCGCGTTGTTTCCAGCCCTTTGAGGAGGTCTTCCGCCGTCGTGGGAAGCGCTTGCTGAGCGGCGCAGGTGTCGGGGCCGGGCCAGAACTTCCACTCCACGCCGGCGTGATAGACGCCAAGACCGGTATTGGCGAAGAATGCCAGTGAGACTGTGAAAAAGAGAAGGGCTGCGATGCGTGGGCGTTCAGCAATGAGCGCCATGGCAATGAACATGAGAACGATCCCGGCGTAGTACGCATAGCGCTGCTGGAGGCAGAGCGGGCAGGGGAGATAGCCGCCAAGATATTCAAAGCCGAGCGCCATGAGGATCACGGCCAGCGCGATCATCAAGG
>JAKALI010000562.1 GCA_021813195.1 Pseudomonadota bacterium | reverse complement strand
GCCTTGGGGATGACCGGGACACCTCTCGGGGACTACATGGCACAGAAGGCCCGCGAGCGTGACGCGGTGGGGTCATGACGGCGCCGCGGCGCTCCAAATACCGTGCCGTCCCCGAGACTGTGGGCGGCATCCGTTTCGCCTCAAAGAAGGAAGCGCGCCGTGCGTCCGAGCTAAAACTGCTTGAACGGGCCGGCCAAATCCGCAATCTGGAACTGCAGCCCCGCTACGACATCATCGTCAACGGCATCAATTGCGGGTTCTACAAGGCGGATTTCCGCTATTTCGAGGGGAACAAGGCCGTGGTCGAAGACGCCAAGGGCTTCAAGACGCAGGTCTATTCCCTCAAGAAGCGGCTCGTTGAAGCGCTTTATGGCATCACGATCACGGAAGTCTGAATGGCTGGCGGACTTGTACCTGCCGATCTCGCGACCTACCTCGCCGAAGACCCGGATGATACCCTCGTCCGCATCGACGCCGAGGAGTGCGAGCGCGACCTATCTGTCTTCATCCGGGAAGCGTGGTCGATCGTTGATCCGGCGCCGTACCATCATGCCTGGTTCATAGACGCCATTGCCGACCACCTTATGGCCGTCAGCGACGGCACGATCCGGCGCCTGCTCATCAACATCCCGCCGCGCTGCGGCAAGAGCAATATCGTCTCCGTACTCTGGCCGGCGTGGACATGGACGCTGCGACCGAATGGCAGCTTTCCGCTGCAGAGTGCCCGCGCCCGGTTCCTCTGCCTGTCCTACAATTCCACCGTCGCCATGGATGCAGCCCGCAAGATGTACCGCCTCATCACGTCCCCTTGGTATCTGGCGCGGTGGGGCGACCGGGTAAAGATCGATCCCAACCAGGACCGCATGGACGAGTTCGGGACCACCATGCAGGGCTTGCGCGTCACGACCGGCTTCGGCGGTTCCGTGCTTGGTCGCGGCGGAGACGTCAAGATCATCGATGACGCCAACAAGCCCGACGAGGTGGAGTCAGAACTGGTCTTCACGGCGGTAAATACCCAGTATGATGAGGAACTTGGCCTGCGCGTGACCGATCCGCGCACCTCGTCCGAGGTCATCATTGCCCAGCGGCTGGGGGAAAATGACCTATCCGGGCATGTTCTGGATACTGGCGGCGACGATCTGGTTCACCTCTGCTTGCCGATGGAGGCAGATCCGCAGCGGCGTTGCGTGACTGTCCTCGGCTGGGCTGATCCGCGCCTGTCCGACGACAATGGCGACGAACTGCCGGGCCGAATCGGGGATACCGACAAAATCAGGCCCGGCTCGCCGCTGGCGCGCGCCGAAGGGGCATTGCTCTGGCCGGAGCACTTCACCCGCGATGAGATCGACAAGCTCAAGATGCGGCTGGGGCCATTCGGGTTCGCCGGCCGCCTCCAGCAGGCGCCGGTCCCGCGCGGCGGCGGCATCCTGAAGGCGCAGTGGTGGCGGCTGTGGAACCAGTCCAGTTATCCCGAGTTCTCCACTGTACTGGTGTCGCTTGACACTTCGTCCTCGGCCAAGGAATCGAACGACGAAGCCGCTCTGACCGCATGGGGTGCATGGGCTGGCGAGAACGGCAGTCCCCAGATCATGCTGCTCGATGCCTGGGAGGGCTTTCTTGAGTTCGATCCGCTGATCCGCCGCACCCTCGAAATGTGCCGCTCGCCCAACGGCAACCCGTCCTGTTCCGCCGATATCCTGCTCGTGGAAACCAAGGATATCGGCTACCCGGTCATCACCGAAGTCCGCCGGCTGGTCGGTGCCCGTGAGCTGATGGTGGTCGGCTGTAACCCGACCACGGACAAGGTTGCCCGCGCCATTGCAATCCAGCACATGTTCTCCGGGATGGAGGTGACAGATCCTGTCACCGGCACGAAGTCATGGACCGGGGGCTGCATCTGGGCACCGGATACCGACTGGGCACAGTTGGCGATCGATCGCGCCGCTACCTTTCCAAGAGGCAAAAGGAAAGGACTAGTCGATACAATTTCCCAAGCAATCAAGTACTTACGAGATGCCGGTGTCATACTGCGCCAGGAAGAGTATAACGAAGAACGCGAGGAAGAACGTCGCTATGTCAAACAACGAGGACCGCGCTACGATGTCTGAAGCCCACGAAGACCCCAGAATGTCGCTCACCATCACCCCCACACAGGCAGTCGAACATGCCTACCGCGTCGTCGTTCATGAGCCCAACGGCGTCATCGAGGAGCACAAGTTCGGCGGCGGCCTCGACGCGCGCCACCGGGCACTTCAGGTCTATGTGAACGCCCGCGCACGGCTAAACGATTTCAGTGACGAACCGGCCAAGTTCCGCTGCCGCATCTGGTGCGATGACGTCGAGTATTTCAACAACAAGGGCGGCTCCATGCGCGGCCATATCACCGGCCCGAAGCGGCCGGCGGATCGGATGTTGCCATGAATGACCCCCGCCAAGCCAAAACTCTTGACGAAGCAGCGCTCAACCCTGACGGCAAGACTTGGAATGGCGCGCGGGCGCTATCGTGGTTGTCCGAAGCTCTGAACCCAGGACGAGGCATTTCTGAGGAGGAGGTGCGCCAGATGTGGGAGCGAGCCAAAGCGAAGGCGTCTGCAAAGCGCACGGAGGCACCATGAGTGAGACAGGTAAATGGTATCTTCGGGGCGGAGCCGCCATGACTATGCAAGTGCAGCGCGCCTATAACGGTCTGCGAACCAAGTCCGATCTGCGCACCTCCGTCTGTCGCGCCGTGGTGCTCTGGCGGGAAGACTTCATCGCCGTCGCCAACTGGCCCGATGGTCCCGACCGGCCGCTCTATACCTCGCCTTTTGACGCCTATCTGGCACTGGTGGTATCCTGCCCTTGCTGAACCGCCAGCACGCCGCTGATGGTTCTCCCACATTCAGACTCGACACCGACCTCCGGCGCGCGGCCTGAGGCGCAGGCAGTTCCGGGACGACATGGCCTCGAAGCGCAAAGCCTCCTCGCGGTCCGGCGGCGGTCTGCCCCCGCTCGAACTCCAGCGCATCCCGGATCAGGACGAATTGCCAGATTCGCCCGTCGAGCATACCGGCACCAAAGGCAACGTCATCCACATCAAGGGCGGACAGGTTGCTATCGAAAACGACGACGGCTCACTTGAACTCGGGGCGCCAGCCGTCCACCGCAGCTTCGAGCGCAATACCCGCTTCGATGAAAATCTGGCTGCCGATCCTTCGATCAACAGCTCATCCATTGCCGCCGACCTCCTCGAAGGCATCCAAGCTGACCTCGATTCGCGCCGGGAATGGGAAGAAACCCGCAATCGCGGCCGGGAAATCCTCGGGGTGAAGCTGGAAGACGCCTCGTCCTCCGTGACCGCCGAGGGCACGATCTCGCAGGTCCGCAGCGACGCGATGAAGGAAGTCCTGCTCCAGCTCTGGGCGAGCAGCCGCGGAGAACTGCTGCCGGCGCAGGGACCGGTGAAGGTGACGGACGATCAACCGCCCATCGACCGCATTCCGGGCCAGCCGAGCACCCCGATGCGCAGCGAACTGGCCGATGCGCTCGAAATGGATTTGAATGCCTACCTGACCGTCCGCGACAAGGAATACGTGCCTGATTTCTCGCGGATGTTGCTCAATCGCACCTTGGACGGCATTCAGTTCCGCAAGGTCTACCGCTGCCCGCTGCGGCGGCGCCCGGTGTCGATCTGGGTATCCGGCGACGACATGATCGTCTCCAATTCGGTGTCCCACCTGTCCGGTGCCGGCCGGGTGACAGAGCGCTTCAAGATGCGCCAGGCCACGGTGAGGCGGCTGCAGGTCAGCGGGCACTGGCTCAATGTAAGCCTTGTCCTACCGGT
>JAKALI010000561.1 GCA_021813195.1 Pseudomonadota bacterium | reverse complement strand
AGCTTCGTATTAGCCGAGACCAAATTCGTACGTATTTTGTCGTCTCCATTCGAGGCTAGCGATCCACCCCGCTGAAAGAGAGATGCAGCGAATGGCTCTTGCAAAAAAAACCTGTCCCAATCGCGCCAGAAGCGTTCGAGCAGCGCCGGGCAGGTAACCCAGGCATAAGTTCCTTCGAGGTGCCGTATGGGCAGAAAGAGCAGCCGCGCGCCGCCGATCATTGCCTCTCCGGCACCTGTATCCTCTTTTCCATAAACGGACTCCACCCACTTACATCCGTTGTCCCATTCTTTGTCCCATTCTTTGAGGGCACCCTTGACGGCAGTGTCCGGAATATACGGCCAGCCCGTGTGGCCTTCACGCGCCACAGGCAGATCAATGACGCCGGTGGACTGCCCGCTTCCGGCATGAAGAAATTCTTCCGCCAACAGCCCCAGCAGAAACGGTTGTTGAATCGCCATGGTCCCTCCGCTTCCTTCGTTATGGCCATTTTGCAGCGAGCCAGCGGCCGTAGCCCCATTCGGTTTTAGCTCCGAACCTTCGGCAAGACGGAACGGTGTCGCTCTTGTCTCGTTTGATAAAGAAAACCGCGCCTGCCGGAATAACAGGGTTGAGAGCCGTTCGACGACGCTTGCTGGCATCCCACCCGCCGATCATTTCGCAACGATGACATGCCAGGGATACAACCAAGCCACCGAGGGCTTCAATCTTTTCACCGGGTGCCGGCATCTTCGGCAATAATGCCGGCGTTATAAGCACGGCCGCGTGGACCCTGCTATTCGGCGTCACTTCCAAATCACTGATAGGAAGACAATCTTGGACTCTTTCGACGGCTGCGAAACGTCCCTCGGCACCGAACGGCACCAGTCGCGGGAGCGGCCAGTCATGGGGGAGCCCGTCGATCTCAACGGCAAGGGCAACATCGTCTTTCAGGCGGAGCCGGGACGCCGCGTAAAGCATCCCCGGTTTCGCAGTCCGCGTATCGAATACGCGCTCCAGCCCGATGTGATGTTCGCCTGCAACCAAGAACGCCTCACTCCTGCGGCGACCAGTGCGTAGCGAGCATGCTTTTGGGCTCTCTCCCTTGAGCGCCGCCTTCATACCGTCACGATCGAGCCACCAATCGCTGGCATCGTGCCATTTTTGGTCGGCGGCATCGTTGCGTTCACAAAACCAAGGGAAACGCGTACCATTGCCTTTATCATCGAGATCGCTTCGACGGGCGTTATTCTCATTCTCCGGCTTCCATACCTGAATGCCGGATGCGTCGTGTGGTGCAGTGGTGAGGCGCTCCACCAGATCATCTGGCACAACCATATGATGCGGCATGGAGAACACCGGAAGCCACTTATCGCCATATTTCTCCACAACAAATGGGCCTGATATGGACAGAAGACCCGAATTGTCACCACGGTTTCCGAGAGCTTCGGTCAGTCCATTCGAGCGAGTGTCGTCTTTCCGGCCTCGTTCGAACCGAGCTTCGCCCGCTGCCCAGTTTCCGCCTTCCCATCCCAGTCCAGTTGCCAGCGTAGCCCGGACAACGCCCATCATGGTTTCCGGTGTCGGTGGGAAAACGCTCCGCGCCGACGCCCGGCCCGCGTCGTCCTGATTGAACGGCCGTCCATCCTTAAACAGAACCGAGTCCATGGGGTGGTAGAGCAACGTCCAGGTCATGATCTCAGGTCCAAAGCGCCTTCTCTGCCAGAAAGCGCGCAATGATAAGACCATCCAAGGAGAGCCTACCGGATGTCGCCCCACCACTGCGCTGTGAACGATGTGCAAGACATAGGTGATAGACTTGGGACATAAGCTCAGCAGCCGTAATGGGATCGATGTCTCGCGACGCTTCTCGCCGCGACCCGGCGAATTCCGCCAGCAGCAAAGAAACGATCTCTTGCCCCTTCAGCCCGTGTGATCCGCCAAATAGATCGCCGAAGCGCGAGCGCAACGTGTAAGGAAATCGGCTCGCCAGCGGCGTGCTTTGCCCTTTTTTGCCCTGTGTCTTTGCCAGGGTAAAGAGTTGTGTGGCCGGAGATGTCATTTTGCAGGGTACACGGCCGTCCGGCATGAAGAGCTTCAATTCTCCGTCCCAGGAGGATACCCACTCCGCGACAATTCCACCGGATTTGTAAATCGATATTGCGATGGAATCGCGACCATTTTTTTCCTTGGCTACTTTTTCCAAAAGCCGACGTGCTTCGTCCCGAACATCAGATAACGGGACTTGGAAATCTGCAAATACCAGACCAGCGGAAATGGTGGCATGTTTATCTGCGTCAAATCCGCCGTGGTCCTTTCGTGCGCTCGTCGAATCCCTTAAGCTTGCCCTGTAGGCGTCATTGAGCGACAGCGCCGCACAGATGGCATCCTCGATCGGCAACAGCGCGAGTACATCGTCGCCCCCGGCATAAATCGTGATACCGTTGTGTTCCCGTATTTGGTCCAGCACGCTGCCTGAGAAACTTCGGAGACCATCGCTGATCGCGCTGGCCAGAGGTCGACTACTCGATACCCAACGTCCCAGCGTGTCGCCATCCATTGACAGAAGTGCGTAGAAGGGCCATGGCGAAGCAAGACTTGCGCCACTGCCTGGATGCTTGCGTTCGCCCAGAGCCTCGCGGAGTGCATCGTATCGGCCAATGAGCGTTTGGGCGCGCCGCTTCCGCTCATCCAAAGTCATGTGCTCTGCATAACGGTTGGCTTCCAAGGTACGAGGAAAAAACAACCCACCATCCAAATACGAAAACCTCGCAGCCACAGTGTCTCCGCGGTCGTCCTCCGACTTCATATCGTCCAAACATTTGATCTTGTGGTGCTGCGGGCGTTCGGCAAGCACAACCGCAGCGTGAAGATTCCGCCGCTGTTCCGTTGCATAGGATTCGCAGATATCCATGTTCTTGCCACCGGCCCAGGCGTGCTCGATCCAGTGGACAGCGGACATGAACGCCGTAGACGGCCAATTGCGTAAGGCCAGTGCAGCATCATGATCCGAGGCACTGCCGGCTGCCGGAATCCAGCCCAGGGCATCTGCTAGACAGCCAACAGGCAAGACGGGAAAGAGGCGCTTGACAAGCGCAATGGCACAGAGGCGCTCGTTCTGGCGCAATTCCAGGGTCTTGAGCCATACCGCATCTTTGATGTCCGCTGCGCTGACGCGCGGATACATCACCGTCCGGATGTGACTACGGAGCGTTTCCCAAAACTCGTCTTGTAGTTCACGTTCTCTTTGGCCGGAAGAGCGGCACCAGCCGGACAATTCGGCGAATTCCGGCATCATGAAGCACTGATCGCGTCCTACCGTCTCTGCGGGTATCATGTGGCTGCGCCACGCCTTGCGGCGGTCCAGCCAATGCACCTCTTCCTTCCAAACGGGATCATTTCCCTCTACCCAGGTGATTTCCCAGAAAGGATCGTCGCGGCCGGTTGGCGGAATTTGCCACCTCCAAATGTCAGTCACATTTTCCGCGTAGTCGCCGCTGCAAACCGGCGCGACGAAAGTGTCAAAAACGGCTTGCGCTAGCTTTTGCCATGCGCAAAGCACCGCGTCCCGGCATAGCCCGACATCGAAATCAGCGCCCAATTCCGCGCGAAAGTGATTGGGGAGCGTTCCGATCAATGGTCCGAGCCGATTTGGTATCGGCACTGCACTGGCTGTTCGCGTCTGTATAATGGCTCGCAGGATGGGGTCGACGATCTCGCTCCCGGCCTCGTCGCGGTGGCCGCCGGTTACCGCCATGGCGGCGAGGCGTGGGTGGCGCCGGAAAAGGGTGGTGGCCGCGGCGGCGATCTCGGCGGCCGTGGCGCAGGGCTCTCCGGACAACGCTGCCAGT
>JAKALI010000560.1 GCA_021813195.1 Pseudomonadota bacterium | reverse complement strand
CGGCGGCCAGGGCTTCGTCCTCGAGCGCGGATCGAACGACCTCGCCCAGCATCTGCTGGAGGTCTGTCATCCCCTCCAGGGTGTCGGCCAGGGTCTCCTGGTCGAGGTCGGGGATTTCGGCCAGTAGTCGGCCGCGCAGATAGTTGTGGCGCGCCAATTCGGAGGGCATGGCGACATTGCAGGCAGGAGTGGGACGCATGACGAGCTCCAGAAGCTACTTTACGAGCTATTTAGTATCGTAATATAGCTTGCGACGCAAGCAGAAAGTGCAGTACTGATTCTGCTATCATGCTGATCCCTCTCCAGATTCGCGCCGCCCGCAGCCTGCTCGGGATAAGCCAGCAAGAGCTTTCGGACCGCTCCGGGGTGGGCCTTGCGACCATCAAGCGGATCGAGGCGGCCGGCGGCGACCTGGCCGGGACCGCAAAAACCTTGCACCGGATCCAGAAGGCGCTCGAAGCCGCTGGCGTCGATCTGCTCGATGGCGATTTCAACCATGGTCCCGGCGTCCGGTTGAAACGACCGATCGATTAGCGCCCACTATCGCCACCCGCCGGCAGGTCCGTGTGATTTTTGCGTCTGGCCATGATAGTGTTGTGCGAGAGACTGATCTGGCTACTGTCGTTCCATTATTGCTATATTCGGGTCGACCCCATTCCACTTGAGGGGGCCGACGCCAGCACAAGTCGCTGCGACCTGCCTTGTTATCGTTCTTTGCGTTATGGTGATTTGCTTTGAGGCGGCAGACCGTTATCTGCATCAAATGGGGGACGCGCTACGGCGCCAGGTACGTCAATTGCCTGGCGTCTATGGTCTGGCGCAATACGCTCCGGCCGACGCGGGTGGTCTGCTTCACCGATGATGCCACCGGCATCGATCCGAGGATCGTCATCCATCCGCTGCCCCCGTTCGCGGCAATTCCCGAGGCCGTATCGGAGACGGGCTGGCGAAAGTTGTCGTTGTGGCAGCACCCGCTCGCAGATCTCGACGGCGACGTGCTGTTTTTCGATCTCGACGTGGTCATCACCGGCCCTATCGACGAATTCTTCGAGTTCGAGCCCGGGCGCTTCGCCATTGCCGAGAACTGGTCGGAGCTCAACCGGAACATCGGCAACACCACCGTCTACCGGTTCCCAGCCGGCCGGATGAGCTACATTTTCGAGGAGTTCAGCGCCGATCCCGAACGCTTCTTGCGGCAGTACCGCAACGAGCAGAAGTACATCTCCGGCATCGCTCACGACATGGTGTTCTGGCCCAAGTCGTGGTGCGTCAGCTTCAAGCACTCGCTACTGCCCGCCTGGCCGCTCCGGTTCTTCATGACCCCACAATTGCCGCCCGGCACGCGGCTCGTCGCCTTTACCGGCAAACCTGATCCCGACGAGGCGCGGGACGGCCGTTGGCCGGTCAAGAAGGCCTGGAAGAAGCTCTACAAGCACGTCCGCCCGACGCCCTGGATCGCCGAGCACTGGTACGCTGAGGAAAGTGTCGGCAAGCAAACAATCGAAGCGGGAGCCGATGCCGGAGTTCCGCTGTCCAACGGGCTCCGAACGCCAGAAGAAATAGTACAGCTCCCTTCCCAGCTCCGTTGTTGATGTTATTGTCGTCGGAAGACAGCAACTCGTGAGTTACAGGCGGAGATGGGTACCCAATCCGACGAGCCTCGTCACCCTGTACCACTATCGATCAGCGATCTGGTCGGCCTCTACCGACAGGCGTTCGCCGAGCATCGTGCGCGCGCGCTCTGGAACGTCCAGGAATTCGACCAGCCAACTGTCGAGCAGATGTTGTCCATCACACGCCAACTGCGTATCGAAGGCGACATGGACGCCCGGCGCTTGGCTGAGAAAATCGAGCAGGCGGCCCGTGCCCATCTCCAAGCTGCAGTCGGATATTCTGCGCCTGATCGCTGCCAACCGCGACCCAGATAGCTTTGTCGCGGGTGGTGTGCCCATCAACCGCACGGGCCCGCGCTTTTCGGCCGATCTCGACATCTTCCATGATCGCGAGGCTCGCGTGGCGGGGGCTGCGATGGCTGACACGGAATTGTTGTCGAATTCAGGCTACGAGGTCATTTGGCTGCGTCAACAGCCGGCCATCTATTCGGCAGTCGTGCGTCACGATGGCGAGGAGACAAAGCTCGAATGGTTGGCCGACAGCGACTACCGCTTCTTCCCTGTCGTGCGGGACGAGCAATTCGGGTACGTGTTGCACGCTGTAGATCTTGCGATCAACAAGGTGGCAGCCGCCGCAAGTCGGCGGGAGCCTCGCGACATTGTCGACCTGCTGACCGTCAATGATAGGGTGCTTCCGATCGGTGCCTTGGTCTGGGCTGCGGTCGAGACCGCCCCCGGATTCACCCCGGAAGGGTTCATTGCCGAACTCCGCCGCAATGCGCGATACCCGGCTGCCGAGATACGCCAGCTCGCAGCCGATCCGCCAATCGATCCCGACTCTACCGTTCGCCGTTTGCGCGCAGCGCTCGACGCTGCAGAGCATTTCGTCGGACGCATGCCGAGCGACAAGGCGGGAGTGCTTTTCCTAGACAACGGCCGCCCCGTGCAGCCCGACCCATCAAAGTTGGCCGCCTACCTCACCCATCCTCCCCTTCGACGCGGCCATTGGCCCTCGAGCCCGGAGATCACCGCCGCAATGCTGGATAAACTGCAACAGTCGCCGCTTTAGCGCCGGACCAGTCCCGCACTGGGTGGTGGTGTAGGTAGGCGACGTCGAGACGCCCAACCACCGATCAGGACCGAACTGCCGCTTGCGCGCTGGCCTTGAATGCCGCCCGCGCGCGCCAGAGGTCATGCCCGGACTGCATCCGCACCAGCAGATCGGCCGACGTGCCCGTGGCCGCCTCGAAGCGCACGGCCATGTCGGCGCTGACGGCGGAGCGCTCCTCGATGACGTTGTAGAGCGCGGCGCGGGTGACACCCAGTCGGCGGGCCATTTCGGCCTTGCCGACGCCCGTGGCTTCGATGACCTCGGCCACGAGCGTGCCGGGGTGGGCGGGTTCGAGCGAGGGGTGGCGGAGCGTGGCGCTCATGAAATCGTCCTCCAGTCAGGGATAGTCTTCGTGGTCGACATCGACGGCAGCCGGGCCGTCCGCGTCCCAGGCGAGCATGAGACGCCAGTTGCCGGTCACCCGCACCGCGTAGCGGCCCAGCATGTCACCGGCGAGCGCGTGGAAGTGCCAGCCGGACACGTTCATCTGTTCCGGTGCGGCAGCGTTGTCGAGAGCGGTCAGGCGCAGGTTCGGGCGCTTCAGGTTGCGAAACGAACCCATTTTGGCCAACGACAGACCGGTCAGTAAGCGGGTGCCCGGCACCTACGTTATCCTTCGGTTGATCGACGCGACTTTGGCCGCGTCTTGAACCGGCGCGCCGTCATTCCTCGCCCTGCTTCGCTGAGACGTCGGCACCGAACAGCTGCTCCCAGGACTCGGGTGTGAGCCGCCCAGGGACCACCAGCCGGCCGCCACGTTTCGTGGGCTTCTGCGGGTCATAGTCGGCAGCGAGCTTCTCCATCAGCTTGAAGGCGCGGTTGTTGCCGGCGAACGCCTGCTGGCGCAGCGTCAGTAGGACGAGTTCGATCGTCGTGCGGGGCACTGGGCGATCGTTCTCCCAGACGACGTGCTGCTCCAATAGCACCTTGCGCGCGGCCTTGGCCTTGCCCTCTGCGCCCTTCGGCCGCCCTTTGGGATTGCCCGATTTGCCCTTCTTGAACTGGTACTCCTTCGGCGGCGTCTTGTAGCCGACGCGCGGCTCGCTAGGTGGGCCGTCGTACCCCTTGTCATCGATCTTCTGCTCGTCATCGCTCTGCATGTCGCT
>JAKALI010000559.1 GCA_021813195.1 Pseudomonadota bacterium | reverse complement strand
GTCAATCCCGACGCCGACATGGCCCACACCACCTTCGAAGATTACATGATCGAAGGTTTGCTAACGGCAGCCGATGCCGTGCGGCGCGAAACGGCCCTGCCTCAGTGCAACGTTGTGGGGTACTGCGTCGGTGGAACGCTCCTCGGCACGACTCTCGCTTGGCTCGCTGCGCGTGGGGAGGCCCCGTTCAAGTCGGCGACGTTCCTGACTACGCAAGTCGATTTCTCGAAGGCTGGGGATCTGTTGTTGTTCACGGATGACCAGCAACTCGACAGCCTGGAACAGGTTATGGCCGACCGCGGCTTTCTTGACGGCTCGCGCATGGCGAACGTGTTCAATCTGATGCGTCCGCGCGATTTGATCTGGCCTTATGTCGTCAACAACTACCTACTCGGCCGCAAGCCCTTTCCCTTTGATCTGCTCTACTGGAACCAGGACTCGACCCGGATCGCCGCAGCATGCCACGCTTTCTACCTGCGCGAGTTCTACAATGAGAACAATCTGGCGAAGGGCCGTCTCGAGATCGGCGGCACCAAGCTCGATCTTGCCAAGATCACATTGCCCGTTTTCGAAATCGCAACCCGCGAAGACCATATCGCCCCGGCTGTTTCGGTCTATCGCGGCGCGCGGATGCTCTCGGGGCCGGTGGAATTCGTGCTCGCTGGCTCCGGCCACATCGCTGGTGTCGTCAATCCCCCCGACAAGATCAAGTATCAGTACTGGACGGGCAAACCACCGCGCGAAGCCGAGACGCTCGAAGAGTGGTTGGCTTCGGCGACCGAGCATCCCGGTTCCTGGTGGCCGCATTGGATCTCGTGGCTGACGAAATACTCGGGTGGCTGGACGCTGCCACGCGCTCCAGGCGAGCGCCTCGGGGTTATCGAGGATGCGCCGGGCAGCTATGTCAAAAAAGTGCATTGAAGATCGCCTTGTGCGCTGAGGCGAAGCCTTCATGAGGGTTGAACGGCTGTCTACATACGAAACACCCACGAGAACGAAGCTCGTCGCTGCGCCAGCGGCGAGGTGAACGAGAAATTCAACTTTTTCATCGATGATCGGCCGGTTCAATCATCTGGTCGGGCCAACCCCTCACCACTCGCGCGCACCCAGCCAGATCGTGACGGGCGCTGACGGATGCAGCCGACGTACGTCGAAATCGAGGACAATGCCGTTCTGACGCGCATCTTCGCGCGTATGCCCGAGCACATGCAGCACTCCTTCACGCCGGAACAATTGGAAGCGCTCGGGCATGCTACTTACGATGCACCCACGCCGCACGCCGTCGCCATTCGCAAGACCTTGCGATTGTTCGGGACGCGCTATTACCTCGCGATTTTCATGGGACGTGACAAGCGCGGACGGCCCGAAGATACGGTTGACCTCACCGAGGAATTTCGGGCGGACTGGCGCTACCTTGCCGTCAGCGTCATTCTGCTCGCAGCCGTTGCGGCCTTTATCTACGTCTTGGGTTGGGCCTTCTGGTCGAGCGTGGCCAAATCGATCGGGGGCGAAATCTCCGCCGCCCCCGCCACCTTGCACGAATTCTTCGTGCGTTGACACAGTGCGTCCCTGCGAACGTCTCGCGACGTCTCTCATGCTGCCAAGAGCGCCTGATCGAGATCGGCGATGATATCCTCGGCGTCCTCAATCCCAATCGACACGCGCACGACTTCCGGACCAGCCCCTGCTGCGACGCGCTGCTCATCCGTCAGTTGGCGATGAGTGGTCGACGCCGGATGGATGACAAGGCTGCGTACATCGCCGATGTTCGCGAGATGCGAGAAGAGTTTGAGACGTGAAACGAGCGCGCGACCCGCCTCATAGCCGCCCTTAAGACCAAACGTGAAGACCGCGCCTGCACCCTTAGGCGCGATACGACGGGCGAGCTCGTGATTGGGCGAAGAGGGAAGGCCGGCGTAGTTGACCCACGCCACGGCTGGGTGTTGTTCAAGAAACGTTGCGACCTTCACGGCGTTTTCGCAATGACGCGCCATGCGCAACGGCAAAGTCTCGATGCCGTTCAAAATCAAGAATGCGTTCATCGGCGAAATCGCCGGGCCGATATCGCGCAGGCCCATCACGCGCGCGGCGATCGCAAACGCCATCGGTCCAAACGCCTGCCCCAGCACCATGCCGGCATATGACGCATTGGGCTCCACAAGCGTTTTGTAGCGGTGGCGCGCGCCCATCCAGTCAAATGTGCCACAATCGACCAGAATGCCGCCGATCGAGTTACCCTGACCGCCCATGAATTTGGTGAGCGAGTGGACCACGATGTCAGCGCCATGCTCCTTCGGTCGGCACAGGTAGGGTGTGGCCAACGTATTGTCGACAATGAGCGGAACGCCGGCGGAGCGGGCGACAGCGGCGATCGCCGGCAGATCGACGACGAGTCCGCCAGGATTGGCGATGCTCTCCACGAAGATGGCGCGCGTGCGCTCAGTGACAGCCGCGGCAAGGGTGGCCGGGTTCGTCGCGTCCGCCCAGACCACGCGCCAATCGAATTTCCGGAAGGAATGGTTGAATTGATTGATTGACCCACCATAGAGCTGTCGCGCGGCGATGAACTCATCGCCCGGCTCAAGTAGGGTGTGAAAGACGAGGAACTGTGCGGCGTGGCCGGAGGCCACGGCAAGCGCCGCCGTACCACCTTCCAGGGCCGCCACGCGCGCTTCCAGGACCCCTTGTGTGGGGTTCATGATGCGCGAATAGATGTTGCCGAATTCTTGCAGTCCGAACAACGCCGCGGCGTGATCAGCATCGCGGAAGACATAAGATGTGGTCTGGTAGATCGGCGTGACTCGCGCACCCGTCGCCGGGTCCGGGGCGGCCCCCGCGTGGATGGCGAGGGTCGCGAATTGGTGGGGCTTGGGGTCTGTCATCTCGTCCTCCGGCACATCGTTGCCGCCGGAAGGGAGCGCAGCCCAAACCG
This sequence comes from Pseudomonadota bacterium, assembly GCA_021813195.1. The sequence continues at coordinate 899 of JAKALI010000559.1, read as the reverse complement.
ATAGTCAACCCGGCTGCGCTGTCCCAACATGCGCACCCCAAGGGCCGAGAATCGGTTCCTTGCATAGCTCGACGCGCCGCCGCGAGCCCTCAAATCTTGGCGTAGAGCCCGGCACGCTGGCACGTCCAGCGCTTCAATGCCCATTGCGGGTTGTTGTCGATCCAGCGGGCGATGTGCGGCTGAGCTCCCATCATGCACTGCATGTGGGACATGCCCTCCTCAGCGAAGACGAGGCTGACATCCTTGCAGCGAGAGGGATCCGATAGCAGGCAGACGGACACCAGAAGTTCGACCATGGGCACCCCGCGTCAGTTGTGGTCCCGTTCCCGGTGACCGGCTGAAATGGTGGGCGCCTTCCCTCTGGCTTTTTTCGTTGAGAAAGGAGAATACGCTTCGCCTATCTTTTGCGCAAGATTAGAATATGAACCGTGGTTGGCGGATAATTAAGCGGAATTTTTCGCTACTGCGAAATGGAATGCATTTCCCTCATTTCGCGCGCATTTTTTGCCTCCAACGCGGCGTCAGATGAGAAATCGGCAGATACTCATGCTGGTAAGACTGTCTATCTTATGTGCAAAATGAACAGCGATTTCGACCTGCCCCGGCTTCGAATCAAAGCGATCGAAGAAAGGCAATCAAGTGCGCCCGCTCTTCGTCCGTGAGTTCAAGGTCGCGAACGAGGTTCGTCGCCAATGACGGGCGCGCGATGATGCCGCTGGCATAGTGCTCGATCACGTCGGCGAGCGTTGCGAGTGAGCCATCGTGCATATAAGGCGCCGTGCGCGCCACATCGCGGAGGCCCGGAGTCTTGAAGTGTGGCACTCCAGCGCGTCCGCCAGGCAGAGCGCCGCGACCTAAATCCGCATCGGCGGCCGCCACAGGCAACCCGATGTCGTGAA
>JAKALI010000558.1 GCA_021813195.1 Pseudomonadota bacterium | reverse complement strand
ACGGCTTCCGAACCTTCCGCGTCACAGAACTCGCCTTGTATCATGCACTTGGCAAACTTCCCGAGCCACAACTCGCCCACAGATTTTACTGACGAGGCTCATTTATGAATGATCTCTATTGCTGGCTCAACGTGATTTAGTCGACCAAAAGCACTTTTCCGGGACGATGCGTTTCACGCGCGGCGCGGATCGCTTCTCGAACCTCGGATAAAGCAAAGCTGCCGGTCACGGGCAGCAGATCCGGATGTTCCGAAAGCATGCCCCAGAGTTCCCGCTGCGCAAGGGTCAATTGCTCCGACGTTGTTTTATTTAACCAGCCGTCTACGCCGAACCCCTGCCATATCATGTTCTTGTACAGGATGCGCGATGCCTTGAGGGAGATTTCAGCGTCATCGAGCACTCCGTAGGAAATCAGCCGGCCTCCCGGCTCCAGTGCGTCGATCAACGCCAAGGTATTTGGGCCTCCGACGGGGTCGAGTATCGCGTGGAAACGTCCCTTGTCGACGATGCCTTGCAACGCTTCGTCGACGCTCTTTCCACTGGCAATGGTCAGCTCCGTATCACCCTCCAGCACGGCGTAACCCGCACCGTCGCGCACCAGCAAGGTTGCGCTCAATCCTTTGCGTTGAGCGAGCTTCGCTAGGAGGCGCGCGACGACCGAGCGCCCGGCGGTCATCAGAACTCGGGAGGATGCCGGGAGATCGCATTCGCTGAGCAAGCCCCATGCGGTCAGCGGGTTGAGCGCGAACTGGCAGGCGATCGCGTCGGGTATTCCCGGCGGCACGGGGTAGATGCGCGACGTCGGGGCGACGGCAAACTCCGCCCATGCGCCGGGGGCACGGAACGCAACGCGCATTCCCGGTTCGAGGCCGGTCACGTCCGGACCGCAAGCAAGGATCGTCCCCGCTCCCTCGAGCCCGGCGGTTTGCGGAAACGCCGGCGTGATCCGGTAACGGCCTTCGATGAACAGAAAATCGGCGGGCTGGATGGGCCGTGCCGCGACCCGGACGAGAACCTGGCCGCGGCCGGGGACGGGGGACAGTATGTCACGCACGGCGAGCACCGCTTCGGCATTTCCTGGCTGTTCGAAGATGACTGCTTGCATTGATACCTCACTCCTTTTCAACCATTGATAATCCGGGCGCCCGCCACCGCCACCTGTCCGTCCTGGGTGGACTGCGCTCCGGATGCGCCGATGGCGCCGATGAGCTTGCCATCGCGGAGCAGCGGAATGCCACCCTCCAACGGACAGAGGCCCTCGGTCGCCAGCAGCCGCAGACCCAGGCCGCCTTCCGCCACCGCGTCCTCGAACACTTTCGAGGGGCGTTTGAAATTGACCGCCGTTTGGGCTTTGGCTTGAGCAACGGCGATGCTGCCGAACTGGGCGTGGTCCATCTTATGCAAGGCGACGAGATGCCCGGTGCTGTCCACCACGGCAATGACCATCGCCCACTGGTTGGCGGAGGCCTCGGCCTCCGCCGCCTCGATCGCCCGTTTCGCGTCCGCGAGCGAAATCGGCGGTCCGTACTCGACTATCTGCATGATGTGCTCCTCTATAGACAACGTTTGCATTCATTGGATGGCGGAAAGCGTAACGCGGCTCCCGCTCTCGGCGGCTTTCTCGATGGCCGCGATGACCCGATGCAGCGCGACCGCGTCCTCGAAGCTGGGCGCTGTGCGGGTGCCCTCGCGCAGGTCCCGCGCCATCCTGGCATAGAGGCGGGCGACGTTCCCCGGTTCCACGTCCTCCGGCCAGCCGGAACGGTAGGAAGCAGGAACCTCCAGCGGACGGAATGCCTGCTCGCCGCCCCGCGCGCCCTTGAGGGAGAGCCGCACCATCTGCGTGTGGCCGGAGGAACCCGAGACCCGGATGTCGCCTTCCGTGCCGTTGATCTCCCAGAACAGGCCGTCCCCGTCACGCGCCGCGCCGCCGCGGTAATGGATGGAGAGGGGCGCGCCGCTGGCCAGGATGCCGCTGACCAGCACCTGGTCTGGCGCCGACACGGGCAATGTCTCCCCGGTATCCGCGACGCGAGCCGAGGTCCGTCGTGTGGCCAGCACCGCGGACACCTCCGCAACCTCGCCGAGCACGTCCCTGAGCGCCGCCAGTGTGTGGCCTACCGGAATCGTCAGCAGGGTGGCGCCATTGGAACGGTCCAGCAAATAGGCCCAAGTTTTCTTGTCGGGGATGCTGCCACCTCCCTGCAAAGCGCCGCCCCGCGCGACCAGCGTGGTCGACAGCACCTCGCCGACAAAGCCGTCGGCGATCAGATGCCGCAAATGCTCGATCTCTGGAGCGACGCGCGCTTGGGTTCCGACCATGCCCAAGACCCCCTTGTCCCGGGCAAGCGCGGCCATTTCCTCGGCCTCGGCCAAGCCGTTACCAAGCGGCCACTCGCAATAGACGTGTTTGCCCGCGCCGATCGCCGCCTTCACGATCTCCAGGTGATGGGGCACCTTCACCGCGACAGTGACGATGTCGACCTCCGGCGACGCGACCAGTTCGGCGGCGTCGGCGAAGGCCCGCGGCAACCCGGTCTCAGCAGCTGCCTTCTCGGCACTGGCCAAGCTGGTGTTGGCGACACCGGCGATCTCGAACGTCTCGGATAGCGCACGCAGCGCAGGAATATGGGCCCGCGCCGCCCAGCTCCTGCCCGGCTGCAACCCGACGATGCCGACCTTGAAACGTTGTCTTGTCATGATGCTCGGCGCTCCTTCACGCGGCCCTGGCCTTGCCATTTAAGGATGCAATGGGCGATATCGATGGGCCCAATGATTCCGACTTCATCTATGAATGATCTCCTTTGCTGGCCTAACACAAAGCCGAGGGGCGCGAGGTCACGAGCGTTCCTCCCCCGCGACGGGTTCGGCGCCGCCTCCAGAATCAGTACCGCCATGAAATATCGCGAACGGATGAAAGGCCGGAGAATATTTGACGCCTTCAAGTACACGGCTGGTCACTCGTTGGACAGGCTCGCCTATTGCATCTGCCATTTTTCGCTTTATTTCTACCCACTCGGAATCGGCCAGAAATGCCTTCCATTGCCGCTCCATAGTCTCAACATTTGGCCATTCAAGAATATAGATGAACTCGAAATTCGAAACCGATTCACTCTCCCAGAGCACGACGGGTCTGAAGTCATACCGTTGCATAATTCGAAGCGCATGCTTCTCAAAGCGTTCATGAAACTGAGAACGTTTTTCCGATGACACCTCATAGATGCGCAGTTGAAAGACGGGCGTATTCTCATTGTCTGATTGAACCATTCTGAAATCTCCTTTAAGCAGAACGACCGCCTGAGCGCTGGCTGCACTTTTGACGCCGAACTATGTGTATTACACGCCCCTCTGTACATAATGTTTGCATTCATTGGATGACAGCAAATAGCGCGACGCGCCCCTGAAATGACGGGTTGGACAGCACCGTGCAGCAATCAGAAGCGTATGCACACCTTGCCCACATGCGTTCCCTTTTCCAGATACCTGAACGCCTCCGGCGCTGCCTCGAAGGGAAACACGCGATCGACCACGGGCTTGAGCCTGTGCAGGGCGATCGCTTCATTCATTTGCTCAAACATCGAGCGGCTTCCGACATATATGCCCTGCAAGTGGAGTTGCTTCACCAGCATCGGGAACAGGGAAATTTCTGCGTCGGTGCCGGACAAAACCCCTATCAAACTGATATGACCGTTGACCCGCGCGGCATTGAGAGAGCGCGGCAGCGTGGCCGGGCCGCCGACCTCGACGATATGATCCACGCCCTTGCCGCCGGTGAGCCTGAGCACCTCTTGATCCCAGTCGGGGGTGCGCCGGTAATTGATGATCTCGTCG
>JAKALI010000557.1 GCA_021813195.1 Pseudomonadota bacterium | reverse complement strand
GCCGGCACCACCGACGTGGCGATCTTCACCGGCGGCTCGATCCGGCACACCGCGGTGATCCCGATCGCGGGCGACCTGATCACCAGCGACATCGCGATGGCGCTGCGCACGCCGACCAAGGATGCCGAGGAGATCAAGGTCGAGCACGGCGTGGCCAAGCAGCTGCTGGCCGATCCGGCCGAGCAGCTCGAGGTACCGGGTCTGGGCCGGGGTCAGCCAGAACGGCTCCGGCGAGATGCGCCAGGGGAGCCGGCTGTCGGGGTGAAGGTTGGAGCGATCGCCCTCAAACAGCCCCCCGACCGGGGAGCGCTCGTTCACGTACCGGCAGATCTCGCGCGGGGTCAGGGCCAGCGGCGCGGCGGTCAAGACAGGATCTCCGAGGTGACCAACTCTGGCGCCGCATGGCCGGGGTGCGGGTAGCGCTGATATATTGATATCATGGGCGCTGTGCTCGGCGATGAGCGCCCCATCCATGCTCAGATTCACCGCCTGACGTCGTGCCGCCATATGCGCATGCCTCCTTTCGTATCCACGGAAAATTATGCGCATAATGTCTCTCCTGGTCAATCCTCCTTCGAAATCTATTACGGCGCCTGGCGCAGCCCTGGATCAAGGACAAGAGCCTCTCGGATGGTGACTTCAAGTGTAGTTGGCCTATTTGAGCATGTACGCTTGACGCGGACGAACCGCGAGCGTCCACGAGGCGCGGAAATCCGCAGTAAATAAGTGGGGGTAGCGGAACGAAGTCTAGTCATAATGAAGTGACCGCCCCGATCGTAAATGCGTAGGTTGCGCTACGATCGGGTGAAGGTAGCGTAGAGCTACATGCGAAGGAGGCGGTCATGGGTAAGTCTAGCGCGAAGCAGATGCGATTTGTAGGGCTCGATGTGCACGCGGCAACGATAGCGGTCGCTATCGCGGAACCGGATGGCGAGGTGCGCTTCATGGGGACTATCCCGAACGAGGAAGCGGCGGTCGGGAGGTTGATCAAGAAGCTCAACGGCGGCGGCTCATGGGAGGCCTGCTACGAGGCCGGACCAACGGGCTATGCCCTCTATTGGCAACTTGCGAAGAAGGGGATCGTATGCACGGTGGTCGCGCCGACGCTGATCCCCGTGAAGGCGGGCGATCGGGTAAAGACAGACAGGCGTGACGCGGAGCGCTTGGCGAGGAGTTTCCGGGCTGGCGATCTGACGGCAGTATGGGTACCAGATCCGGCGCACGAAGCTCTGCGTGATCTGGTCCGCGCACGCGAGTCCGCCAAACGAGATCAGCTTCGAGCTCGGCATCGGCTTGGAAAGTTCTTGCTCCGACAAGGGCGACGTCCGCCCGAGAAGATGCGAGCTTGGACGAAGACGTATCTGGAGTGGATCAAGACGAAGGTGCAGTTCGACGAGAAGGCACAGCAGTGGACTCTTGAGGACTATGTCAATGAGGTCGAGCATTGCGGACAGCGAATCGACCGTCTGGAGAGCCTCATCGACGAGGCGGTGAAGTCCGCGCCGGAAACGATGCGTGACGTCATAGCCGCCCTCCAAGCCCTGCGAGGCATAGCCGCGATGTCGGCGGTGACGATCGTCGCCGAGGTCGGCGAACTATCTCGATTCGCGACCGCGCGACAGCTCATGGGTTATTCGGGAGCGGTGGCGAGCGAGCATTCCAGCGGGGAACGAACACACCGAGGACACATCACCAAGACAGGCAATGCCCATCTCCGACGAATCGTAGTCGAAGCGGCCTGGACGCAACGATTCAGACCGGTTCTGAGCAAGGGGCTCAAAGCGCGGCAAGAAGGTCTGTCGCCAGAGGTCATTGAGATCGCGTCGAAAGCGATGCATCGGTTGCATCATCGTTACGACAAGCTGACGGCAAAGGGCAAGCCCAAGCAGCAGGTTGTAACGGCCGTGGCACGTGAGCTACTTGGATTCATCTGGGCAATCGGCGTCGCGGTCGAGCGCCAATCCGCCGCGTAATCAAGGAGTCTATTGACCATGAAGGCAGGGCCGTGCGAGCGAAGGCTGGGGATTCCGCGGAAAGGAGAACCCTCGTGCTTCGCTATGCGACAGGCCATCACGGCTGGACCCGCGACTCTAGTCCGAGGCAGCTCCCGACGAATTCACGACCATGTTGGCGGGACCAAGGTCCTGATCCACGAATATCAGAGTGATCAACCGTCGGCGAAAAATCTCTCGGCCTTTGCTCGCTTTGCCTTGCCTTATCTGAAATTGCGAAAAGAAGGAAAAGTCTGTTGACAGGGTCACTTCATATCAGCGTAGCGTTAGCCGGAGGCCTAGCGTAGCGTTAGCCGGAGGCCTAGCGTAGCGTTAGCCGGAGGCCTAGCGTAGCGTTAGGGACCGCAGCGGAAACGACGCGGGACTTTAGGGTGGGTGAGGGCGCGGGCTCGAAGAGACCGCGCCTCGGGGCGCTTCTGTCCCGCGGAGTTGCAGCGGAGGGCCCGACCCCGCCCGCCCGGTGTCGGGGAGGCGGCGTGAGGGGCTGCGGCTGCTCATTTTGGTGGGGCCGGCGGGCGGGGGAACGCCCGAATTCTTCGCACGCTTTGCAATTTGTTGACGTATTGTGCAATAGGCCGCATTTCGTTACAGTGCTCCAATGGCAACTGTCGAACTTCTCGCGCCGGCCGGTAATCCGGAGGCGCTCGCCGCGGCCCTCGGCGAGGGGGCGGACGCGGTCTATCTCGGGCTCAAGACCTTCAACGCGCGCATACGCTCCTCGAACTTCGCCTTCAACCAGTTCGAGGCGGCGGTCGAGGTGGCGCACAAGCTCTCGCGGAAGGTCTATGTCACGGTGAACACGGTCTTCGTCGAGCGCGAGGCCGACCGTTTGTACCAATTGCTGCAATATATCGAGCGGGTGGGCCCCGACGGGGTCATCGTGCAGGATCTCGGCACGGTGAAGATCGCGCGTGATCATTTTCCGGGTCTCAGGCTCCACGCCTCGACGCAGATGAATGTGGGTTCGGCCGAGGGCGCGAATCTCCTGTCTCGTCACGGTTTCAAGCGGGTGGTTTTGTCCCGCGAGCTCTCCCTCGAGGAGATCCGCAAGGCCCGCGAGGGGACGAACATGGAGCTCGAGGTCTTCGTGCACGGGGCCCTCTGCGTCTCCGCCTCGGGGCTCTGTCTGTTCTCGAGCTATCTCGGGGGGAAGAGCGCCAACCGAGGCCTCTGCGCCCAGGCCTGCCGGCGTCTTTATAGTACCGATGAAACCTCGGGTTTCTATTTTTCGCCGGCCGATCTCGAGCTCGTGTCCCGCGTGCCCGACCTTGTCGAGGCGGGCGTCTCGTCCCTCAAGATCGAAGGAAGGCTCAAGAGTCAGGAGTATGTCGGGGCTGTTGTCGCGGCCTACCGCTACATGCTCGACAACTGGCGCCTCGACCGGGAGCGCGCGCTCCTCAAGGCCCAGTCGATGCTGCAGGCCGATTTCGCCCGCTCGAAGACATTGTTCAATATAGATGGTTCCTTTCCCGCTGACTTCATCAAGCCGGACCAGGCGGGCGGCACGGGCATCAAGCTCGGCCGCGTGAAGGAGGTCAGGGCCTTCGAGGGTGCCGACGGGGAGAAGGGGCAATGGGCCCTCGTGACGCCGAGGCACGCCGACGACGGTCAGCCGGCCGGGATCGGCGTGGCGGCGGGCGACGAGGACGGCGATTCGGGCGCGGGATTCGGCGCCCCGGCCCTCGCGGGTTTCGGGGCCAGGGTCGGCGGCGCGGTCATCGCCGAGGGCGATTCGGTGCGCGTCCACAGGGCCGACGACTCGGGCCGTCTCACGCTCAAGGTGAGGGACGTGCGGGAGAACCCGAAGGGCGTCTATATCAGGCTCGAGGGC
>JAKALI010000556.1 GCA_021813195.1 Pseudomonadota bacterium | reverse complement strand
TGGGAAGTGGAACAACCCTCGGTGAGGCAATCAAGCTCGGCGCGAAAGCCATCGGTTGCGATATCAATCCCGTGAGCACCTTCCTCGTGCGGCAAGCGTTTAGCCGCGTGCCCGAGGCGGACCTTCGCGCAGTGTTCAGCCAGCTCGAAAATACCGTTGCCCCCGACATTCGACGGTACTACCAGACGCGCGATCCTCGCTCCGGCGAATTGATCCCGGTTCTGTATTTTTTCTGGGTGAAGACGGTCAGAACCCCGGACGGTGACGAAGTGCCGCTTCTGTCAAGCTATGTTTTTTCTCAGGATGCCTATCCGAAGAAAAAACCACGGGCTCAGATTGTGTGCCCCCATTGCTGGGGAGTAATCGAAGATCGATACGACGCAACCGCTCTTCAATGCCCGCACTGTACGCACTGCTTCAATCCCCAGGAAGGGCCTGCTTCCGGGCAGTATGTGACAACGAAGGCCGGGAATCGCTACCGTATCAAAGACCTTTTCCCGGCTGACGGACTGCCACCCCTGCATCGGCTTTACGCGATGCTTGCTCTGCGGCCAGACGGCGAAAAGGTATATTTCCCCGCGCGCGATGAGGATCTCGCTTTGTTTGCGCAAGCCGAGGCGCGTGTGCAAACAGAGGCGCTACCATTGCCAACGCTCGCCGTGCGGCCAGGCCACAATACCGATCAAGCACGAGGCTACAACTACACCAACTGGCGCAGCTTCTTCAATGCGAGACAGCTGCTATGCCTTGGCCTTCTTCTTCGCGCCATACTTGAGATCAAGGATGAAGCTGTCCAGGAACAGATGCTTTGCCTATTCTCCAGCACCCTTGAATTCAACAACCTCTTTTGCAGTTTCAAAGGAGAAGGCACCGGCGCAGTTCGGCACATGTTCTCCAATCACATCCTGAAACCGGAACGAGCCCCTCTCGAAAATTCGGTATGGGGTACACAGAAGAGCAGCGGTACGTTCAGCACGCTCTTCGAGTCGCGTCTGATTCCCGCCAAGCGATACCTTGATCATCCATTTGAAATTGCGTTCGAGAACGACTTGCTCGGAGGGCGCACGGGAACAAGGAAAATCGTAGCGAGCGATGCCATTCAGGCAGAGCGCGTTGCGTCTTGGGATGAACTACTCGCGACAAACCGAGGGTTGCTGATCCTAAACGGAGACAGCTCACGGCTTCGGGTACCGGATGCGTCGGTCGATGCTGTCATCACTGATCCGCCTTACTTCGACTTCGTGCATTACAGCGAACTCAGTGATTTCTTTTTCGCTTGGCTGTCTCCTGTCCTAAAGGACCGCTATCCGTGGTTTAGCCGGGCCAATTCTTCGGACAAGGGCGAAGTGCAGCACAAAGACCCGCGCGTGTTCGCTAAACAGCTTATGTCTGTATTTTCAGAGTGCTGCCGAGTTCTCAAGGACGACGGTGTGCTTGCGTTCAGCTTCCACCACTCGAGGGTGGAAGGATGGGCGGCGATCTATGAGGCCATCACAAGGGCTGGATTAGCGGTTGTTGCCGCGCACCCAGTGCATGCCGAGCTTCGAGGCGCAAGCCCGAAGACTGCGGCCAAGGAACCAATCAGTCTTGACGCGATTCTTGTCTGCAAGAAGCGGGCTTCGGCGCATGCGCCGAAGTTCGACAAGCGCGCAATTATCAAGCGTTCCGCCGCGCTTGCGAGCAAGCTTCAAGCAGCGGGCATGTTGATATCCTCAGGCGATCGCTTTGTGATTATCGCTTCACAAACATTGGCAGCCTTGTCTAACGCCAGCGCTGAATTTGAAGTCGTGTGCGAGACAATTTTGGAAGCAAGCCAAGCTGCTCAACAAGAAATGAAGTCGGACATGTTAGAGCACGCCGCCGAGCCATAACAACGTTGAGCCGACATGGCCCCGCGGCCCGTGCAGCCGAGTAGCGCAGGGGAGCCCGAAGGGCCGCGGCACCGGGGGTCGCTTTCTTTTGGTTACATTTCTTGGCGAAGCAAGAAACGTAACCCGACCCTAAGGACGGAATCGGCCTTTAGCGAGACGTGATTTGAAAATTACAAAAATAACCGACACCAACGCGGGCCTCATCGCCTGGGTCTGCCTCGCGCATGTGGCGAGCATGCTCTGCTATGCGATCTACCCGACCCTGCTGCCGCAGCTGCAGCGGGAATGGGGCGCGAGCAACTCCGCCGCGGGCCTGATTTCCGGCATGTTCTTCGCCGGCTACATGACCTCAGTGCCGGTGCTCAGCGGTCTCACCGACCGCGTCGATGCGCGCCGCGTGTATTTTTTCTCCAGTCTGCTCGGCGCCTTCGGCTGCGTCGGCTTCGCCCTGTTCGCGCAGGGCGTCTGGTCGGCTTCGCTGTTCCAGGCGCTCACCGGCGCCGGCATCGCCGGAACGTATATGCCAGGACTGAAGACGCTGACCGACAACCTCGGCGAGCGGGCGCACAGCCGCGCGGTATCTTTCTATACGTCGGTATTCGGCTTCGGCGCGAGCTTTTCCATCCTTTTGGCCGGCGCAATCGCTGCGGCACTGGGTTGGCGCTGGGCGTTCGCCTTGTGCGCGTTCGGCCCGTTCGCCGCGGGCTTGATGATTCTCTTCGGTCTGCCGCGGCGCCGTCGCGCTGCCGCCCCGCGTGCGGCACTGCTCGATCCGAGGCCGGTGCTCGCCAATCGCGCGGCGCGTGGCTATATCTTCGGCTACACCGTGCATTGCTGGGAACTGTTCGGCTCGCGTTCCTGGTTGGTGGCGTTTTTCGTGTTCAGCCAAAGCCTGTCGGGCGGGGACCGCTGGCCGTGGAGTCCGGTGCTGATCGCGGCGGTCGCCAATCTGTTCGGGCCGGGTGCCAGCGTGCTCGGCAATGAGCTGGCGATGCGCTATGGCCGAAATCGCGTCGTGCCGGTGGTGATGGTCTGCTCGGGCGTATTTACCTGCCTGTTCGGCCTGCTCTCCGGCCTGCCCTGGTATGCGGTCGCCGGGCTGTCCTTCGTCATGCTCAGCCTGCACATGGGCGATTCCTCAGCCCTGACCGCGGGCATGGTGGTCAATTCCGATCCGGCCATGCGCGGCGCCAGCATGGCGCTGCATTCCATGCTCGGCTTCGGCGCCGGTTTCGTCGCGCCGCTCGCATTCGGCGCGGTGTTGGATGCGGGAGGGGGCAACGCCAGCCCAACCGCATGGATGCAGGCCTACGTCAGCCTGGGCGCGCTGGGCGTGCTCGCACCCTTGTTCCTGCGGCTGCGATGAATCCGGCCGGCCGGATGCCACCGCGCCGCAGGCGCACTCGAGCGGCGCGGTTTATGATGGCGCCTGCCGCGCACCAACGATCCGCGCCGGAACACGCACTCGAAGAGGACGTCTCTAATGGAAAAAATCTGGCTTAAACATTATCCCGCCGGCGTGCCCGCCGACATCGACCCCAACAAGTACCAGTCGATTCGCGACCTGTTCGAGGAAAGCGTGGCGAGCTTCGGCGAGCGCCCGGCCTATCACTGCATGGGCAAGGAAATTACTTTCGCCGACATCGATCGCATGTCGCAGGCATTCGGCGCCTGGCTGCAGTCGCGCGGCCTGCAGAAGGGCGATCGCGTGGCGCTGATGATGCCCAACGTGCTGCAATACCCGGTAGCGCTGTTCGGCGCGTTGCGTGCGGGCATGGTCGTGGTGAACGTCAATCCGCTGTATACGCCGCGCGAACTCGAACACCAATTGAACGATTCGGGCGCAACGGCGATCGTGATCCTGGAGAATTTCGCGCATACGCTGGAGCAGGTGATCGCGAAGACGCCGGTGAAGCACGTGGTGGTCGCATCCATGGGCGATCTGCTCGGCGGCCTGAAGGGCGCGCTGGTCAATTTCGC
>JAKALI010000555.1 GCA_021813195.1 Pseudomonadota bacterium | reverse complement strand
TTCCGATTGCGGAGGATCGATTCAACCTGCGGGTCGCGCTCAAGGCTCTGGGCCATGCCGCGCATCTGCCCCTCGACCTTGCCGCGCGCATCGTCATGCTGCCAGCCGCGAAGCTCCTGGCGCTGCCCCTGTAGCTCCTGCCAACGGTTCACGAACCGGTCGGCCCTGACGTTCGGGTCCGCCAGTGCGGCGCGCTCCCGATCCATCCCCGCGATGAGTTGCCCGGCCCGCTCGCGGCCGGAAAGCTCGGTCATCGCCCGCCGCGTCTTCGGATCGTGCTGCAAGGCGGATACTATGAGCGCCGATGTTCCCGGTCGCGCCTGGTCGAGCTGCTGGCCGGCTTGGCGCAACTCCTGTTTCTGCGCTTCCAACATCGGCAGGTCCTGGCGCAGATTCCTGTCGGCCGCCTCGAAGGCCCGCGCATAGCGGTCAACGGCGCGCTCCATGTCGGACAGCCGCCGCAACCGATCCGTCTGCCGGTCTGGCGCCGGTCGCGCGCTCCGTTCTCTTTCCGGCTGCGCCTCCGCCGATACCTCTCCGCGCGCCTGGGAAGGGCCACTAGCCGCATTGAGCTTGAGGCCGTCGAACATGCCCCGCTTCTGGCGCTCGGCCCTCTCCGGCCTTTCCTCGGCCGGCTCGGCGCGGTCCTGTTGCGGCCGTTCGGCCGCTGCTCCGCGCCCGAGTTTCAGGCCCTCGAACAGGTTGCGGCGCTGCCGCTGCTGCCGATCGCCGCCGCCATCCTGGGCGAGATCCTCCGCGCGGGAAACTTGGCGTGGATCCTCGCCCCTTTTTTCGGCCTCGATGCTCGGCCGCTGCGCTTGGCCAGCTCTGGCCCGGGTTAGCTCCTGCGTCGGCTCCCGCTCCGGATTGAGCTCGATCTCACTGCGGACGCCCAATTGTTCCGCGATCCCGCGCCGCTCGGCAAAGTCGCGGGTGTAATCGAGCGTCGTTTCCTTCGCGCCCGATCGGCTGAGCCGGTTTTCAAGTTGGGAATAGGCCAGCTCGCCGGCGTCCTGCACCTTCCACGCATTGCGCTCGGCCGTGCTGCCATCCGGCAGACGAACCGTTTCCGATCCGCGATGCTCAAGGCCGATCTTGCTCCCGATCTCCGGCGCGGCCTCTTTCATGGCGCGCTCAAGGTCCACACCCCAAACCGTGTGTTTCTGGCCGCGATCGTTTTCCAGCGTCACGAAATAGCTCTGGCTATTCCCTTGCCTGTGCTCGTAAGGCGCAACGCCATGCTCGACCAGGCGGCCGGCGCGACGGTCGGTGAACTCGTCCTGGCCGGCATAGAGCTGCGCGCCGCCGCGATGCCGCGTCATGGCGACATAGGTCAGATGCCGGTCCATCGTGCCCGACGCCATCACAAAGGCGCGGTCCACCGTCGCGCCTTGGTTCTTGTGAATCGTCGTCGCATAGCCGTGGTCGATGGCGCGATAATCGTCCATCGGCACGCTGATGCTGTCACCCCTGCCCTGTCCGCCTGGGCCGTCGAGCTGCGCGACGATGCGGCCAGCCTCGACATGCTCGACCGTGCCAAGCATTCCATTCTTGACGCCAAGGTCGCGATTGTTCTCAAGGAACACGATACGGTCACCCGGCGCGAACTCGCGCTTGCCGTCATTGGTCTGGAAGGTCAGCGCGCCGGTGTTCTCGCCCTCGCCCGGCCCGTGGCTGCGCGCTAGCTCGCCCCGGTCCTGTAGTTCGGCCCGGATCGCGTCATTGATGGCCCGAACATCGGCCCGGCGATGCGCCATCGCCACCCGCGTTCCCTCCGGCCGCTCGTCGCGATCGGCAAGGTAATCCCGCACGATCTCGCCGCGCGCGTCCTCCCGCGTGGTGCTGAGCCGAATGTCGCCATGATCCCGGTAGGCGGCCAAGCCCTCGGCCGTCCGGTGTGTGGCGAAGTCAACGGACGCCTCCCGCTGCCAGTCCACGCGCTGCCGGCGAATCTCCGAAAGCTCGGCATGGCCGATCTGCTCGGCAATGGCGCGGAACGGTGCGCCGGCCCCGATCGCCTGTAGCTGCTCATGATCGCCAACAAGAACGATCTTCGCGCCGCGCGCCTCGGCCTCGTTGACGAAGCGGGAGAGCTGCCGGCTTCCGATCATGCCGGCCTCGTCGATGACGAACACGTCGCCGCGGCCGAGTGTGCCGCGGTCGTTCTGCCAACGATATTCGTACGACGCGAGCGTGCGGCTCTGGATGCCGGAACTTTCCTCCAACCCCTCGGCCGCCTTGCCCGACAAGGCCGCGCCGTGAACCGTATAACCCTGCGCCTCCCATGCCTCGCGCGCGGCGGCGAGCATCGTGCTCTTGCCAGCGCCGGCATAGCCGACAACCGCCGCGATCTGTTCATGCCCGGTGATATGCTCGATCGCCCGTCGCTGCTCGTCCGAAAGCCGTGCTGAAAGATCGCCAGCGCTTTGACGAATAGCCGCGTCCTGGGCCGCGATCGCCCGTTCCACATGCCGCCGATCGACGCCATAGGTCTGCGCCTCGTGCATCCGGTCTGCCGATTTCGCCATGCCGGATTCGATCTCGACCATTTCGCGGGTCGAATATCGCGCAAGCTCGATCTCGCCTGTCTCGGGGTCCGTCCGCTCGCTCTGCAACTCGACCAGGGCAGGCGATGCCATGACAGTCGCAAAGGCGTTCTGGAACGTCTGCGGGTCGTCGTTGATGTAGCGATGCAACGTCCGCGCAATGTCGTGCCGATCGAACACGCTCTTTTCGTTCGTGACGATCGCGAGAACCTGCTCCGGCTTTTCCCGGATCAGCTCTGCATTCCGCTGCGCAGCTTCCGCATCAAGCCGGGTGCGCGACACGTCCAGCCCGCGCCGCTGCATCTGCGTGGCATGCACGCCCATGTGCTCGGTCGGCTCAAGCTCTAGGCCGCGCTCCTGATGCGAACGATGATCGATCCGAACATCGAGGCCGGCCATCGCCAAATGCTCGTTCGCATGTTGCTCCCACGACTGTCTGATATCGCGGAGCTGCATTTGTGTCGTGGGCAACCCCTCATTCAACAGACGCACATTCTTCCACTCGATATGCGTTTTCTCGCCAAGCCCTTCCTCTCCAACCTGGCGCGTCGTCATCAAAAGGTGCGCGTGATGGTTCCGAACGTCACTTGCATCGTGCGGCTGGTGAATGGCGAAATCGACCGCCCCGCCGTAGCGGTTCGCCAAATCCTGGGCGAACGCCCGCGTTAGCTTTAGCCGCTGTTCGGCTGTCAGCTCGTGCGGTAGCCCGATCTCGATTTCACGAGCGACACGCGCGTCTTTCCGATTTTCGGCAAACTCCGCTGCGTTCCAAAGCGCCTGGCGGTCCTTCGCCCATTCCGCACTCACACCCTCGGGCAACACGATTTCCACATGCTCAACGCCCTGCTTGCGGGTGAAGTCATGCGTGAGGCCATCGCGTTCGTTCGTCAGGCGCTCGCCGGCACGATAGGCAGCAGAAGCAACGGCACTTCTGCCGCTGGCCCGCGATACCGGCTTCATGCTCGCATGATAGATCGCCAAACGCTGCCTGCCCTTCTCCGATCCGCGATCGGCGTAACTGACTTGCGAAGCAAGTCGTAAGTGCGCCCTTCTCAACTCAATCGCTTCGCTCTTTCGTCGCTCGGTGTGGCGCTTGCGGCAAGGTCGATGCGATGAACTGAGGCCCTGATTGTGCTGAAAAGCTGCCAAAAATTCACCTGATTACATATCCGATGCGGACCTGCTCATAACAAAGGAGAAAATTGCAGAATTAACCGGAAAAGCAAGCCATGTTCGTATAACTACCCCCGCCGGAACGGATGTGGAATTTGAAAACTATCCGGATCAGAAAATTGTCTTGGAATTAGGTTACGCAGATA
>JAKALI010000029.1 GCA_021813195.1 Pseudomonadota bacterium | reverse complement strand
TCAAATTCGTGCTTACATCCCGGGATGCTTCACGGTGCTTGGGACTGACGGCTTCGGTCGCTCCGATTACCGCCGCCGATTACGCCGTCATTTCGAAGTCGATCGCTATCACGTGGCGGTCGCAGCACTATCCGCCCTAGCAGCCGCTAACAAGCTTCCCTCATCAAGCGCGATCGAAGCGATGTCGAAATATGGCATTGATCCTGAACGTCCCGACCCTGCGCGATTGTGAGGACAGTGAGAAACGAACGTGTCCGAAATCGAAATCAAAGTTCCCGACATCGGTGATTTCAAGAATGTCGAGATCATTGAAGTCCACGTTAAACCGGGTGATACCGTCAAGGCGGATGACCCGCTCATCACGCTTGAGAGCGACAAAGCGGCGATGGAAGTGCCCGCGCCCGGGCCAGGGCGCATCGCCGAGCTTCTCGTTCGTTTGGGCGACCGTGTGAGCCAGGGCACCACGATCGCACGGCTCGAGCGAAGCGAGGCTTCCAACGCCGCCGTCGCGATGTCCAACCCACACACACCAGCGGATGAGGCGGCCCGGCCCAGCTTGGAAAACAATGCGCCTGCCATGAGCAGGCCCGTCGCGCCAGAAACCGGTCAATCCTTGCCACTGCCTGTTGATTTCGGCGGCGCATTTGCCGGCCCGGCAGTGCGGCGCCTGGCGCGTGAACTCGATCTCGACTTGAAGAGCATCCCGGGCACCGGTCCCAAAGGGCGCATTACGAAAGAAGACATCAAGCGCGCCATGGCGGACTTGATGTCGTCCGGGGGCGGGATCCCAGAAATTCCAGTTCAAGATTTTGCCAAGCACGGCCCCATCGAAACGGTGCCGCTTTCGCGCATCAAAAAGATCTCAGGCCCCCATCTGCATCGCGCCTGGCTGAACGTGCCCCACGTCACGCACACCGACGAGGCCGATATCACGGAGCTTGAGCAATTTCGCAAAGAGCGCGACGCGGCGGCCACAGAAAAGGGCTATCGCGTGACATTGCTCGCATTTATCCTCAAAGCTGCCGTGGTGCCCCTGAAAGAGTATCCGGAAGTCAATGCCTCGCTGGCACCGGACAAGTCGCACCTAATCTTAAAGCGCTATTACAATATCGGGGTTGCCGTGGATACGCCGGACGGCTTGGTCGTCCCCGTAATCAAGGATGTGGATCGCAAAGGCATCACCGAACTCTCTCAAGAACTCGGTGCGGTCTCGAAGCGCATGCGCGAAGGCCGGATTGAGCCTGCCGACATTCAGGGCGCGACCTTTTCGATTTCAAGCCTCGGCGGCATCGGCGGCACGGCGTTCACTCCCATCGTCAACGCACCCGAAGTGGCGATCCTCGGTGTGGTACGCGCGCAGATGAAGCCACGCTGGGACGGTGAAGGCTTTGCACCGCGCCTGATGCTCCCGCTTTGCCTGTCCTATGATCACCGCGTCATTGATGGGGCAACAGCGGCGCGTTTCACACGGCGGCTAGCTGACATCCTGGAGGACATCCGCCAGATTGTTCTTTGATGGGCTGGCTCAGACGCGGCGGCCGAGCGACGGGTCGACGGCTTGCGAAAGGTTGAACAGGTCACCCGTCTGGTGAGTAGCCATATCCCTGATCCCGCTCATGACGGCTAAAAGCCGCCTGGTCGGCCGAATGGCGACAGGCCTTGGCCCTAACGGCGACCGTCCTTGGCTCCGCGTTGATCCGTGCGAACATTCTGCCGCGACCGCCCACGCCAGTTCAGCGCCCGGGCGCGGGCGCGACGTGGCGCGGCGCTCAGCCCTGCTGCGGCAAGACCCTGATTGCTCCCGACCCACCGCCTCGGCTAAAGCGTTGCGCCATGGCCAAAATCAAGAAAGCTCCGGCGAGCGCGTCGCCTCCCACGCAAAGGACCATCCATGTCCGCGGCGCGCGCGAGCACAACCTGAAAAACATCGATCTTGAAATCCCCCGCGACGCACTCGTCGTGTTCACGGGACTATCCGGCTCGGGCAAGTCCTCGCTTGCCTTCGACACCATCTACGCCGAGGGCCAGCGCCGCTATGTCGAGAGCCTGTCGGCCTACGCGCGTCAGTTCCTCGAAATGATGCAGAAACCTGACGTCGATCATATCGACGGGCTATCGCCGGCGATTTCCATCGAACAGAAAACGACGTCAAGAAATCCACGCTCCACCGTGGGTACGGTGACGGAGATCTACGACTATTTGCGGCTCTTGTTCGCGCGCGTGGGCATACCCTACTCGCCCGCAACGGGTCTGCCCATCGAAAGCCAGACAATTTCGCAGATGGTCGATCGCGTGCTGGCACTGCCCGAGGGCACGCGGCTGATGATCCTCGCGCCCGTTGTGCGCGGGCGCAAGGGCGAGTACCGCAAGGAACTGGCCGAGTGGCAGAAGAAGGGTTTTCAGCGCGTCAAGATCAACGGCGAAATCTTCGAGATCGCCGATGCGCCCAAACTCGACAAAAAATTCAAGCACGACATCGATGTCGTGGTGGACCGGATCGTGGTGCGTCCCGATATTGCCTCGCGGCTCGCCGACTCCTTTGAACAGGCGCTGAAGCTCGCCGATGGGCTTGCGATAGCGGAGCTCGTTGACAGGCCTTTGACTAGGGCACGCACTGAGGCTGCGCTGGCTGTACTCGACAAGTCAACGTCCGCTGCGGAAGACACGCTCTCAGCGCGTCGGCAGCGCGCGGCTGAGACAATGACGGACGCCGAACAACCCTCGCCCGGTGCCTATAGAAATAAGAACGATACGCATGAGCGAATCGTCTTTTCCGAGCGCTTTGCATGTCCCGTCTCGGGCTTCACGATCGAAGAGATCGAACCGCGGCTGTTTTCCTTCAATGCCCCCTCCGGCGCGTGTCCCGCGTGCGATGGCCTCGGAACACAATTGCAATTCGAGCCTGAACTCGTCGTGCCGGATGGTACGCTCTCGCTCGCAGACGGCGCCGTTTATCCCTGGGCCAAGACGGGCGCCACGTCCCCCTACTACGAGCAGACGCTGGAAAGTCTCGCCAAGCACTACAAAGTATCGATGAAGACGCCCTGGGAGCGGCTGCCCAAACACGTGCAACTGGCGATACTTTTCGGCTCTGGTGATGAGGAGATCGAGTTCACCTATTGGGATGGTGCGCGCAATTATAAGACGTACAAAGTGTTTGAAGGAGTGATCAACAATATCGCCCGGCGCTGGAAGGAAACCGATAGTGACTGGGTACGCGAAGAGCTCTCCCGCTATCAGTCCGCCCATCCGTGCGACGCCTGCGGCGGCTATCGCCTGAAACCACAGGCTCTGGCGGTCAAGGTGGGCGGCAAACACATCGGCGAGGTGACGGAGATGTCGATCCGTGCCGCCAACCTTTGGTTCGATGAAGTGCCGCGGACATTCACTGAGCAGCAACGCGAGATCGCAACACGCATTCTCAAAGAGATCCGCGACCGCCTCAAATTCCTCGTCGACGTCGGGCTTGACTATCTAACGCTTTCGCGCGCATCCGGCACGCTGTCGGGTGGCGAAAGTCAGCGCATCAGACTGGCCTCGCAGATCGGCTCAGGTTTGACGGGTGTGCTCTACGTACTGGACGAACCCTCGATCGGTTTGCACCAGCGCGACAATGACCGCCTGCTTGCAACCCTCAAGCATCTGCGCGACCTGGGCAACACTGTCATCGTCGTCGAGCACGACGAAGATGCGATTTTGGCGGCCGATCACGTCGTCGATATTGGGCCGGGCGCGGGCATTCATGGTGGCCAGATCGTCGCCCAGGGCACGCCGCAGGACATCATGGCGAACGTCAAGTCGCTCACCGGTCAATATCTCACGGGAGCGCGGGTCGTCTCTCCCCCTAAGGTTCGCCGCGCATTCGATAAATCCCGCGTTTTGCGCGTTGTCGGCGCGCGCGGCAACAACTTGCAGAATGTCACGGCTGAAATTCCGCTCGGGCTCTTCACGTGCATCACCGGCGTCTCGGGCGGCGGAAAATCAACCCTCTTAATAGATACGCTCTATAAAGCCGTTGCGCGGCGCTTAAATGGCGCACGCGAGCATCCCGCGCCACACGATCGCCTGGAGGGCCTGGATCTTCTGGATAAGGTCATCGACATCGACCAATCGCCGATCGGGCGCACGCCACGCTCCAATCCGGCAACCTACACGGGCGCCTTCACCCCCATTCGCGAATGGTTCGCCGGCCTGCCCGAATCGAAAGCCCGCGGCTACGAGCCGGGGCGCTTTTCCTTCAACGTGAAAGGAGGGCGCTGTGAGAAGTGCCAGGGCGATGGGGTCATTAAAATCGAGATGCACTTCCTGCCGGACGTCTACGTGACGTGCGAAGAGTGCAAGGGTAAGCGCTACAACCGCGAGACGCTCGCTGTCGCCTTCAAGGATAAGTCGATTGCCGACGTGCTCGATATGACCGTGGAGGAGGGCGCGGTGTTCTTCAAAGCCGTGCCTGCGATCCGCGACAAGCTCGAAACCCTGGCGCGCGTGGGGCTCGGCTACATTCATATCGGCCAGCAAGCAACGACGTTGTCGGGCGGCGAGGCGCAACGCATCAAACTCGCCAAGGAATTGTCACGGCGCGCGACCGGACGCACGCTCTACATTCTCGATGAGCCGACGACGGGTTTGCACTTCCACGATGTCGCCAAATTGCTCGAAGTGCTGCACGAGCTCGCGGACGCGGGCAATACGGTCGTCGTCATCGAGCACAACCTGGAGGTCATCAAGACCGCCGACTGGATCATCGATCTGGGGCCCGAAGGCGGTGATGGCGGCGGGCGCATCGTCGCTACGGGCACCCCTGAGGATGTCGCAACCGTGAAGGACAGCTACACAGGGCAGTACTTGAAAGAGCTGCTTGCGCGGCGACCGGCCACAGCAGGTCGGATGGCTCGGAAGTCCAAGACCCAAAGGTCGGCCAGCTAGCGCCTATCAGCGCACCGAGAGAACTGGGAGGCAGGCCGCACTTCGCACTGCACCATGATTTCTCGGCAGATTATCTTTGAAAGGGTCATACCCTTGCCATGTCAAGCATTCAGACCGATATGGGGAGGGTGAGCGGAGCTGCTTGCTCACGGCCCGAGACGATTTTGCCGTGCGTGTATCGAAAATTGACGCTTCAAAACGTCAATTCGACTATACACTCCCGGTTTTGAGCCTATAGTGGCGCCATAGACGCCATTGAAGGCCCTTTGCCGGTCATGTGGCGCCGCGCGCGTTGGAGCCCCGCCGTAGTCGAGGCCCACATTCGCGCGCCGGACAGTCGTCAAGTCGATGCGCGCGATCGCTAGCCGGGCGCATGCGTCAGTTTGGTCACGTCGTGTCGATCTCGCAAGCCGGGTCGGTACGACAGAGTTCTGAAGTTGATTATAAAGCCCAGTTCGGAGGTTGCGTCATGGCGGACACCAACAACATCGTCACATCTCCGCGCTGGAAGAATCCAAACGACGAGGACTCGACCGAGGCGACCGTTACAGCCACGGCGGCCGAAGACAAGGCGGAGGCCAAGGAGGTCGACGACCCGAAAGCCGAAGTTGAGGCCGGCAAATCGGCCAACGACGACAAAGCCTCTGCGACCCCAACCGCAACACGCGAAGCGGCACAGGCCGCTGGCGTCAGCACTTCGGATGCGAAAGAGCCTGAAAAACCAGCTCGGGATCACGACGATGACGACTCCGCTCCGGCCGATGAGCCCTCGTCCCAGTCGCGCTCCAGCGCGATCATTCCCGCTGCCGCTTCTGCGGACTCCGCGCCGCCCTCGATGATGGACAACCTGCGCTCCCCGCTGTTGGCGATCGCGGCCGTCTGCGGCATCGGTGGCGGTCTATGGAGCTATTCCTCGCTGCAGGATGTGCAGGGTCAGCTGGCGGAAGTCACACGCGCCAAGGTCACGCTAGAGCGATCGCTCGAGGAAGCCCGCGGTCAGTTGGAGGCGCTCAACCGGGAGAAGAAAACCCTCGATGAGACGTTTGCGGAGACCCGCAACAAGCTGGACGTCGCTGAAAAGGCGCTCGCGGATGTGCGAACGGCCATTGCCGCGGCCGCTGCTGCCGTCGGCATCACCGCCACGCCTTCCGTCGGTGAGCCACAGGCCGTTCCCTCCGTCGAGGGTGCGGCCGCACCGGCGGCGCTCGCGCCGACGACAGAGTCCCCTGGAACGGAGTCGGGTTCATCTGAGCCCGCGGCCGTCGCGCCAGCGCCGGCGGCATCCGAAGCCACGACGTCCGACAGTGCTCCGGCTGACTCTCCAACGCCGTCTGCGGCCGCTCCCGTACCGGTCGATACGCTGGCCGCGCCGTCGGGTGAGGCTTCGGGCGTTGCCGAGCCGTCCGCGCCCGCCACCACCGAACCGGCCGCAACAACCGAGCCGGCGGCGTCCGCCGCTCCAGATGGCGCGACGCCCGAAGCCGCGAACGCCTCGCCTGCGGCCTCGACGGATCGTCCAACGCCTGAGTCCGCTCCCGCGGGAGCGCAGCCTGGTGCAGCGACGACCGAGCCCTCAGGAGCCGCGTCGGAACCCGCCCCCGCCACAGCCGCGGATACGACCGCTGGAACTGACGCCGCACCTCCGACGCCGGGAGCTGGCGACGCAAGCGCTCCCGCTGCGACCAGCGGCCCGTCCGGGGCAACCGCCGAACCCCCGCCTGCAGATGCAGTTGGTGCCACCGCGCCCGATACGGCCGCTACGTCCGGTACTGCGCCGGATGCAAGCGCGAACGGTGCTTCGGCCACCGGTAGTGCAGAGCCGTCCGGTTCGACGACAGCACCGGCCGCGTCGGAAACGACCACCGAGCCTCCCTCGGCTGCAACCGAGGGCGCGGCGGGGGCAAGCTCGGATCCGACAGCTTCGTCCTCTGCGCCCGCGGATCAGCCCGCAGACGCGCCGTCGGCCTCAACCGGCGCGCCAGAAGGCAGCAGCGAACCATCATCGCCTGAGCAGGCCAAGCCTGGCGAACCCTCGCCATCTCAGCCCGCACCCGCCAATGCGAACGAGGGCCATTCGCTGTAGTATCAAGCTGGACTTGGCGGCCGGACGGCCCCGGCCCGCTGCTCCTTGCGACTGCCGGAACCTGCGCGTCCGGGCGGTGTTCGCTTTCGAGTGAGCAGCCCGATGATGGCGATCAGCACGTCACATTGGCTGATTGGCTGAGCGCATTGTCGAGTTCCTTTTCAAAGCGCTGCCCCGCAAGCACGTTGTCGACGTCCAAGAAAGCGTTCGACTTGCCAAACGAAGCGGCCAGCGTGTCGCGGAGGCGCGCGGCCGCCGACGGATCATCGTCCGGCCGGTAATTGATGAAGATCTTCGCCACCGCAAACCGCCCCACTCGTCTTCGCGATGCTCCAACTCTCGCGCCGATCGGCGGCAGCCGGAAGCTCTGCGACACCGCCGTTCTGGGAACAATCCGCGAAGCCATCCACATTTGCCGCTGCTGGACGGGTGGCAGAACGCGGAAAATGTCGCTATCTCAACCGCCGGACGGAACAAAACGGACCTGCTGGAGACGCGCCCTATGACCGAACGCCTCGAAGACATCGCCCGCGCTCTTGTTGCGCCCGGCAAGGGCATCCTCGCTGCGGACGAAAGCTCCGGTACCATCAAAAAGCGTTTCGATTCCATTGGCGTCGTGTCCACCGAAGAAACCCGGCGCGACTATCGCGAGATGCTCTTTCGCGCTTCGGACGCCATGCAGAATTTCGTCTCCGGCGTGATCCTTTATGACGAAACCATCCGCCAAAAGGCCAAGGACGGCACGCCGCTCGTCGATATCATGACAGCGGCGGGCTCCATTCCCGGCATCAAGGTCGACACGGGAGCCAAAGCGCTGGCCGGTCCGACCTCGTCGATCGAGACCGTCACGGAAGGCCTCGACGGCCTGCGGGAACGGCTGGCGGAGTATTATGCGCTTGGCGCACGGTTCGCGAAATGGCGCGCGGTGATCGCCATCGCGGAGGGCTGCCCGACGTGGAACTGCGTCAAGGCTAACGCCCACGCGCTGGCGCGCTACGCCGCCCTATGCCAGGAGGCCAAGATCGTCCCGATCGTGGAACCGGAAGTCCTCATGGATGGCCCGCATTCGAATCACGACATCGACGAATGCTACCGCGTAACGGAATGGACGCTGCGTACCGTCTTCCGCGAATTATACGATGCGCGCCTCATCCTCGAAGGCATCGTACTCAAACCCAACATGGTCATTGCGGGTCAGAAGTGCGCCAAGCAGGCCTCGCCTTCAGAGGTGGCGGAAAAAACGCTCCGTTGCCTCAAATCGACGGTGCCCGCAGCAGTGCCGGGCATCGCGTTCCTCTCAGGTGGGCAATCCGACGAGGCGGCAACCCACCACCTCTCGCTCATGAATGCGGCCGGCCGCGCGCCGTGGGCGCTCACGTTCTCCTATGGCCGTGCCCTGCAGGCGGCTGCCCTCAAGGCCTGGGGTGGCAAGCCCGAGAATGTTGCCGCTGGTCAGCGCGCCTTTACGCATCGCGCGCGCATGAATAGCCTGGCCGCACTCGGCAAATGGGATGCGGGCCTCGAAAAAGCCGCCTGAACCGCCGAAACCGCACCCTCTCGAGTACTGAGGCGCAATCCGATCAGAAAGGTCGTGCATGTCGTTCGCGATGAGCGAAGAGACGCGGCAAGCGCTCGCGCAGTTCTTGCGTTCGCGAAATTTTGAGTTCGCGATCACCGGCTTGATCGTTCTCAACGCGGCCGTGCTCGGACTTGAAACCTATCCCAGTGTCTCGGCGGCCTACGGTCCGCAATTCGAGTTCTTCAACACGTTGGTGCTCGGCATCTTCGTTATCGAGTTGCTGCTGAAGATGTATGCATTCGGCCGCGAGTTCTGGCGCGATGGCTGGAGCTGGTTCGACGTTGCGATCGTTGCGGTTTCTCTGGCCCCGACTTCCGGGAACTTCGCCGCTTTGCGGGCGTTCCGGGCCTTGCGGTTGTTGCGTCTGATCACGATCATTCCATCGCTCAGGCGCGTCGTGGAGGGCCTGATCCGCGCCTTGCCTGGTTTGAGCTCCATCATCATCCTGCTCTTGCTGCTGCTTTATGTCTTCGCGGTCATGAGCACGAAGCTCTATGGCGGGACCCATCCGGAATACTTCGGGACGCTGGAGCGCAGCGCCTTCAGTCTGTTCACGATCATGACGCTGGAAGGTTGGCCTGACATCGCGCGCAGCGTGATGGAGCAGCATCCCTGGGCCTGGGCATTTTTCGTCGTCTACATCATGCTGTCGAGCTTTGCCGTTCTGAACCTCATCATCGGCGTCATTGTCGATGCGATGCAGTCGCAGGCCGAACTGCGCGCACAGCATTTGGAAGAGCTCGTCGATAAGGAGCAGGACGAGATCATGCGCGAGCTGAGACGTCTGAGCGCCGAACTCGAAAACCTGCGCCGTGAGCGCCGAGGCGACAGCGGTGATCGGGGCGGCGAGCGCCAAGACTAGTGCACCCGGCAGGATCTTAACGCGGCTTAACCGACAAACTGCGCACCATCGGCAGCACGCGGCATTCCATTCGCAAACGGATGTTGCCGCTGTGCGCCCTTGGGAAATGAGCGATCTGCCATCGGAAAGTGAGCCCGCCCCGATTGCCGTGCCCGTCGGCAATGCCAGCATTATGGCGGGCAATGTGTGACACCCTGGAGCAGGCCAAGCGACACGACTTCACCGTTATTCTGTGGCCCAGCGCGCTCGGAAAAAACTGACGGCGAAGTCATAAACTGACGCTTCACGATGAAGATGTGCGCTGATCACTCTCTTCGGTGTCAGCCACAAGGCGCGGCACGAGCCACAGATACGCCACCATGCCGAACAGCTCGACCAGCGATTGCAGGACAATGACCACGATAGCCGGAGCCCATGCCGCAGGCAGCGCGAGGGCGAGCGGCAGGACGACGAAGGAATTCCGCGTGCCGAGGCTATAGATCAGGGCGCGCGCCGAGGCCGAGGGCAAACGAAAGATGCGCGCCAGAATGAGGCCGAGCAGCAGCGCCGCGATGAGAAATGCGATAAAGATTTCAACCACAGCCCCGAGAACTGATAGGGCGTTCACGGCCGCTTCGATTTGTGAGGCGGCGATCAAAAAGACGACGAGCGCGAGCAACGCCACCGGCAGCGCCCCGATCCTGGCGATCAGGCGGTTGCGCTCCGGCCCAAGATCGACCCAGCGCTCGATCATCCACGCAGCAAACAGAGGCAACATGATGAGGGTCACGAAGACGGCCAGCAGCTTGTCTGCGGCAAGCAGTTCAAAAAAGGCGTTGCCGAGGAACAGCCACAGATAGAAGGGCAACATCAGCAGTTGAACGATCAGATTGACCGGCGTGACCGCAATGGCGCGCCCCGTATCCCCTCGACCTAAGTGCGTGAACGTGATGAACCAATCGGTGCATGGCACGAGCAAAACCAGGAGCACGCCGAGCCGCAACGCAGGATCGTTCGGCAGAAAAGAGATGAGACCCGCCACCAGGAGCGGGATCGCTATGAAATTGCCGATCAGTACGGCTGCCATGAAGTCCCGATCTCGGAAGGCGTCACGCACATGCGTCAGCGGCACTTGCGTGAAGGTCGCCAACAGCAAGAGCCCCAGCGTTGGCCAGAGCAGCACCTCGCACGGTCCGGCTATTTCGGGCACGTACCAACCAACGAGGAGCCCCGCCGCGATGGCAGTAAGGTAGATTAGGACCTGATAGCGTTCGAGCGTTTCGCGAGCCATGGTCCTGCTCTGACACAGCGTTCTTGCCATTTAAAGCTGGCAAAACACGCGTCCGCCCCTGGCACGCACCCAACCGGCTCACCGAGAAACTCCGCAATGTCGATGAACTCGCCGGTCTCGCGCGTGCAGGTCACGCCTAGAAATTCGGCGGACGGCTCAAGATCGCGGCAACACGCCCACGCGGCCACGTGCATCATGCACCGGACTGGCTCCGTCAGTCGCTCCCAACCACAGAATTTGTATTCGCGGCCGTGGAGCCACTCAACATTCTGACTACGCTCAATATTTTGCGGTAGCGTCGCGCTCGGGTGACGCATTGAGCGCGCCCCTCTGCGCTCTGGCGCTGAGCAATTTCATTTCTTGGCATGAATGATGAGTAGTCCACCGGGGAGACATCCCGGACGGGGCCCGTCGCCACGACTGTGCTTGGCAGGCTCCGTGCGCAACCGAAGGGGGTTACCCATGGAGCAGAAGCTCGCAGAACTCACGGAAAAGCTGGCCGCGCTGGAAAAGTCGACCTCGATGGCCAACACGATCAATTCCGAGATCTTCTATTGGTGGTGCATCGCGTTGATGATGATCATCCACGCAGGGTTCCTGGCCTACGAGATGGGGGCGTCGCGCGCGAAGAACGTGCTGACCTCCGGCATCAAGAACATCCTGGCCTTCGCGTTCGTCGTCGTCACGTTCTTCTTCTTCGGCTGGTGGATTTATCTCGCCTTTCCATCAGGTATAGCGATTGATGAAGCCGCAGCCGCCGGCCTGCCCTGGGCAGCCGCGATGGGACCGAACCTGGCGGACAATGCGTCGGGAATTTTCTGGGGTGCATTCGCGCTCTTTGCGGCCACCACCGCCTCGATCATGTCGGGTGCCGTCATCGAGCGCATTCGCATGACGGGGTTCATCATTCTGGCGATTGTGCTCGGTTCGGTCGTGTGGATCCTCGGCGCATCGTGGGGCTGGCATCCGAAGGGCTGGCTAACGGCTGAGTTTGGCTTCCATGACGTCGGTGCGGCTGGCTGCGTGCATCTCATTGCGGGTGCATTCGCCCTCGGCGTGCTGCTGAACCTGGGCCCCCGCATCGGCAAGTACAATCCCGATGGCACGGCGAACGAGCTTGCCGGTCATAACGTGCCGATGACGATCATTGGCCTGATGCTCATTATCGTGGGCTTGTTCGGCTTCCTCGGCGGCTGCATCATCTACGTGGGTGGCGGGCAGTGGACCAATATCTACGGTCAGCCTGCAACGTTATCCGCGTTCGCATTCAATGCACTCATGGGCTTTTGCGGCGGATTGATCGGCGCGTGGGTTAAGACTCGCGATCCCTTCTGGATGATGTCTGGCGGCCTGGCTGGCATCATCTCGGCGGCAGCCGGGCTTGATGTTTGGTATCCGCCGATCGCGTTCCTGCTCGGGTTCGTGGGCGGCATCATCGTACCCATCAGCGGCAAGCTGATCGAGAAGCTTGGCATCGACGACGCTGTCGGCGCGGTGGCGGTTCATGGCGTGGCCGGCTTCTGGGGTGTCTTGGCCGTCGGACTGTTCGCTAGTGGCTATCCCAACATCAACGACATGGCTCCGGTCTCGCTGATGGGGCAGTTCACGGGAGCGATGATCTTTTTAGTTCTCGGGTTCGTGCCAGGATACGTGCTCGCGTTCCTTCTCAATCTTGTGGGTCTGTTGCGCGTGCCACCGTCTTCGGAAATCGTCGGTCTCGACAAGACCAAGGTACCGCTCAAAGCCTACCCGGAAGGGCTCAAAGCGCTTCCAGCCGAATAGCCTTCTCGTTGTCATTCCCGGTTCGATAGAAAGGAGATCACCATGAACACAGCCCCGATCGCCAAGTGGGAGGGCGCGGAAGCCTACTTCACCTTCGCCGACGAACCGATAGCCATTGCGATAGCTCTTGGTTTGGCGGCCCTATCGGTTGTCGCGTCCATCGTCATCGGCTCGCTTCACGAAAAGGAATGCTACGTGAAAGTAGAGAAAAACGGCGGCTGATCGCCTCTGGGACAACCAACGGCGCGCGGGATGGCGAAGGCCAGCCCGCGCGCCGCAAGCGTTTCTTGCCGACCCACCGAATTTTGCGCCGCCCACTCTGAAGGCTGCCACAATCGCCCCTCAGACGGGGCTGGTCATCGATGCCTTCGACGCGCTAGAAGGCCCGTATCCGGGGGTCTCGCGTATGCCGCGCAATTCCATTGCAGTTATGAACACGAAGGGAGGGGTCGGCAAATCGACGCTCGTCCTGGCGCTGGCCGAAACGCTCTCTGCCTATCACGGCAAGAACGTGCTGGTGATCGACAGTGACGCACAGTCGAGCGTCTCCAGCATGTTGACCTCAGTTGCCAACCTTCACCGTCTGCAATCGGACGGACTGACCCTCGTCGATCATTTGGTCGCCCGGGTCCTCCAGGGGGGAAGTCCCGACTGGTCGCGGATCGTCATCCGGGATGTTGGCGATGTGGACGATGCCCGCACGGTCTTTCTGATCCCCAGCGACATGCAATTGACGCTGTTTGAGCGCGAGATCTCCAAAGAGGGTCTGCATGCCGCCTTACGCTCGGCCATCGCGCAACTGCTCGACGACGTGCGCAGCGTGTTTGACGTTGTGCTGATTGATTGTCCGCCAGGCCTGTCGGTGCTGACCGAATGCTGGCTGCGTGAGACCGATTTCCACGTCTCGCCGACGAAGGCCGACTATGTTTCGGTGTGCGGCCTCGACGTGTTCCGCCGCTTCAAAGCCCTCAACCCCGAGATGGGCTTTGCGGAGAATTTAGGTGTCATCATCAACATGAAGGACGCCAATTCCATCGTCGAACACGAATATCATCGGTGGTTGGCTGAAAATCCCGAAAACGCCGTGTTTTCCGGTGTGATACCCCGCTCGCAGGCGTTGCAGGATGCCGCCCAGTTCCGCATCGAGGACCGTTCGTACTTTGCGAAATATCCAGGTTTCGTCGGCGATGCAATCCGATCGCTTACTGTTGAATTGCTGGACCGCCTGGCCGCCCGTGCCGACAAACCCGCCGCCACGGCAGCCTGAATTGGCGTCGGCCACTAGCGAGCGCGCCGTGAGTGACCTCGGTTCATGCTACCCCCGGCGAACGCTCCCGCGCATCGCGACCGCCAGCAGAAGGAGCAAAATTTGATATTGGAGCGGGCGAAGGGGATCGAACCCTCGACCCTCACGTTGGCAACGTGATGCTCTACCGCTGAGCTACACCCGCTTCCTTCTAGCGACGCCGCACAGGGCAGCCATCGCGCCAAGAGCGCCCTTTACGAGACATTGCCGCGAGGTTCAAGCCCGCTTTCATGCCCGCCCACTCCCGGAGTGGCGCCTGGTAGCAGGGCATCCCTGGCGTCGTCAAGGTATTGACGTTCGTGCCGAAGCGGATACGCCAGCGACCACACAGCAGTCAGGTGTCCCCTGCGCCGGTTGCCAGGGCAAGTGCGAGCACGTCGACCTGTTCAGCGCCCGCGTCGAACAACGCACGGGCGGCCGCTGTAACGGTCGCGCCGGTCGTGATCACGTCATCGATGAGCAAGATCCGCTGGCCTGCGATGCGCTCACGCCTGGCTGGGGCCACGGCGAAGGCGCCACGTACGTTAGCTATGCGCTCGTTGCGGGTCTTCCCGATCTGCGTCTCGGTCGCCCGCGTGCGCTGCAGGGACAACGGATCGAACCGGAGCCCGCTGCGGGCTGCAACCTCGGCTGCCAATCTCGCGGCTTGATTGAAGCGGCGCATGAAGAGCCTCAATCGGGCCAGCGGTACAGGGACCACGAGATCGGCATCCGCGATAAGCTCCTGCCCACACGTGGCGAGCAGTCCGCCCAGCAGTCGGACAAGATCATCGCGATCGTGAAACTTGAGCTCATGCACGAGCCGACGCATGTGGTTTGAATGGTGCGCCACCGCTCGCGCTCGACCCCACACGGGAGGATGCGCGATGGCCGCTGCCGAGAGACTGACGTCACCGGTTGCAAAGGGCAACGGAATCCCGAGCCGGTCGCAAACGGGTGGGCGAATGAAGTCGATCTTCGACCAGCACGCCGCGCACAGAGCATCGTGATCGGTCAGGGGCTGTCGGCACGACAGACACGTGGGAGGCACGATGACATCAGAAAGTCCGCGCAGCGCCCGACGCACCCGTGTGAGCCGCCCCCACGTCCCGAGCCTGACGTCTGTCTGCTCCCTTTGTGGCGGTAGACCGACTGACGCGTTATACCGGCTTATCATTGCTCGTCCCGACGTACCCAAATCGTGGGCTCGTCCCGTCGTCCCGCGATGTAGAGGGACGTAGCTAACTCCATCTTGCGCGTCCTCGCAACGCCAGACCGACCGTCAACCATGCCGGAATTGCCTGAAGTCGAATGCGTACGCCGCGGGCTCGAGCCCGCCCTCGTCGGCGCCCGGATCGGACGTGTGGAGGTGCGCAGACCCGATCTGCGTTTTCCATTTCCACCTCGGTTTGCGGAACGTCTCACTGGACGGCAGGTCCGCGCCATTGAGCGCCGGTCGAAGTATCTCCTCGTGCGCTTGGACAATGCCGAAAGCCTCGTCCTTCACCTTGGCATGAGCGGCCGCTTCGTTCTCGCCGAGAACCAACTGGGCACCTACGTGCATACAATCGACCGTCTCGCCTGCCATGATCACGTCATCATTGAAACCCTGGAGGGCGCGCGCATCGTCTATAATGATCCGCGTCGCTTTGGTTTCATGCTGCTCATACGGGACGAAGAGATTGCCCGCCACGAGCTGTTTGCCAAACTTGGCATCGAACCGCTCAGCGAAGATCTGACACCCCAGTACCTTAGAGACAAAGCCGCTGGACGGCGCTG
Organism: Pseudomonadota bacterium; assembly: GCA_021813195.1. The sequence continues at coordinate 2,095 of JAKALI010000029.1, read as the reverse complement.
TGATCTGAAAGCCTTTCTGATGGACCAGCACGTCATCGCTGGTCTTGGTAACATCTATGTCTGCGAGGCCCTGTTCCGGGCGGGCTTAGCACCGACGCGCGTGGCATGCTGTTTGAGCGAGGGGCGCGGGGCCCACGCGCGCGCAGTCCGGCTCGTTCAAGCTGTCCACGATGTCTTGATCGATGCCGTGGCCGCAGGCGGCTCAACGTTGCGCGACTGGCGCAAAGCGGATGGCAGCGAAGGGCAATTCAGCCTCCGCCACGCCGTCTATGGACGAGAGGACGAAGCGTGCCGTCGCGACGGCTGCACCGGGCGCATTCGACGGGTTAATCAGGCGCAGCGGTCGAGTTTCTATTGCCCCAAATGCCAGCGTTGAAAACTTGAGGGAGCGATCGGACAAGGTCCCTAAGATACCGGTTTGCTCGCGCGCCGCTCCAAATCCGCTTGCGCGATCCCGGCCATGAGGCCGATGGCAGCGAGCGCCAGTCCTCCGAATAAAAAGACGTAGTTCGCCGGCCAATCGTCTTTCATGGTGCCGAGCTTTCCCGACCACACGAGAAAAGCCAAAGCGGCGCAAATGGCGAGCCCGTGGAGGACGCCGACCGTCAAGGGTGGGGGCGAAGAGTGCTCTGGATCGCTCATGCGATGAACGATTGCCAGTAAAACGGCCGCCGCCAACGTCATCAGTGTCGCATACTGAAATCCATGCTGCCACTTCAGGGCGCTCACCGTATAGACGCCAAAGAGTGTCAGCGCCCCCCAGGCGTAGACCAGCGCCATCAACCGCATGTTCCGTCGTGACGTATGAAACAGATGCACGCGCGCCGGCATGCCAGACAATGAGTCCACCCTCCGATTAACGTAGCGAGCGACCGCGAGTACGCAAAGCGCAAACAGCGCTGCCGCTATGACTGCAAGGCTGCGCGTATTGCTCATTGCCGCATGCGTGATAGCAGCAGCCGACGCAATGAGCGGAATTACGACGAAAAGTATGAGGGGGCGAAGAGACATTGGTCGAATTCAACTCCCTTCGCCATCAGCCCAGTCGCTGCGCGCCACATCCCGAGCAACCAGATTTTGTTGCACCCGTCGTCTCAACGTTGGCGCGTGTAGAACAGTGCGCTCGCGCTGAGCGCGGCGAGGGCAATCGCGCCAAAGAAGAACACGTTGACGGCCGCCCAGTCCTTTTTCGCCACATCAGTGAAACTTTTGTCGGGATCGATCAGAAGACCGACAATGGCGATGATCGTGCCCGCGAATTGCGCCATCGTCAAATAGCGTCCGAGCTTGAGCATGGTCTGGTCGTCGCTACCCTTCGCATCGTCGCGGGTCATGGCCGAGGCAAACAGCAGGCACAACGCACCAACGAATGCAAACGCTCCGAAAAAGACGGGCCACTCACGCCATGACGGCAGAATGAACATGTACGTCACAAAAAGCGCAAGAGCACCGAACACCCAGACCAGCCCCATGAAGCGGGCGGTGGTCGCCGAAATTGCGCTGCGCGAACCCGATTTCGCTTCCACGGCCGCTTGCTCCTTCAGGCCGAGCCCCGCAATCGCAAAACTGATCATTGCCACGACAAGCATGTAGACTTGGGGATTGCCGACAGCGGCACTCAGAATGATGAGGCACAGTCCGACCGTCAGCACCCCCATCCAAATGACTATCGACGACGACATGGAAGTCTCCACGCTGAGTTTTTCGCTCATTCATTCTCATAAGTAGGTAAGCGCATGAATGTTTTATTAAGATTCGCTATCCCCAGCGGCTCGCGGCCGCTTCGCAGCGAGGCAGCAAGAATGAGCATCCCCAAGTTGCGTACGCATCCCGCCCGGATGGCGGGTGCATGCCAACCAAGCCGATCTTGCGAACTTGGCCGAATAATGCTCCTGGTCCCTCCGCAATCTTCGGTCACTTTGCAGACAAATCAGCCCCGACAGACTAGAGGTACCAGCCGCACGGCAGCGGTGGACACGCCCCGCGCCAGTTGACGCTACGGCACGGACTTGTCAAACGGTACACCGCATGAGCGATTTCCTTTGGAGCCTTGGGGAGTTACAGGCTGTCACGGAAGCCGTGTGGGACGAATGGC